>JAICXG010000169.1 GCA_025980625.1 Chthoniobacterales bacterium | reverse complement strand
GTCGAGCGCATCTTTCACGTGCTTATCACGCCAGCCATTCTTGCCGATCACCTGACCCTCAAGCATTTCCCAAAGGAGACGAGCCCGGCCGCGGGTGGAATGCTTCTCCTCCCGCGTGACCATGTAACTCGGGCACATCGTGCCGCCCTCTTCGCGCCGGCATTTCCCCACTCCGACACAGCGAATCGCCGCGCGCGCGAAGCTGCCCTGGTCTTCAGGATAACGAAAGTAAGTCGGTGGATCGGCGGGATGATAGTCTTCGCCCAGGCGCAGCTCGCGCTCCGGCGGGTTGGGTCTGACGATCTTTCCCGGATTCATTTTCCAATCCGGATCCCAGATTGCCTTGAACTCGCGAAAGGCCTCGACCAGCTCCGGGCCAAACATTTTCGGCAGCAAAGCCGCGCGTGCCTGGCCGTCGCCATGCTCGCCCGAGAGACTGCCACCGTAGCTCAGGACGAGATCGGCCGCGTCCTCGAGAAAGCGTCGAAACTTTTCACGGCCCGGTCCGGTGCCGAATTGAAAGGGCAGGCGCGTGTGCACCAGGCCCTGGCCGAAATGGCCATAGACGGACGAATGGTAATCGTGGCGTTTGAAAAGCTGCTTCAGGTCGCGCAGGTATTGGCCGATGCGCTCCGGCGGCACGGCGGAATCTTCCCAGCCGGGCCAGCGATCGGGTTCGTTAGGCGCAAACGCGGTCGCGCCGAGCGCGCTTTCCCGCACTTCCCAAAGCCTCGCTTTCTGTTCGCGGTCGTCGTAGAGCTTCATCTTCGGCTTCTTGAGCGCGCCCATCAATTCGCGGGCCCTGGCGTCGGATTCTTCCTGGGTCGCGCCACCAAATTCGACGAGGAGCCAGCCGTCGCCTTCAGGGAGAAGCTCGAGGTCATCAATGTGCAGGCCGTGTGCCTTCATGAACTTCACCATCTCGCCATCGAAACCTTCGAGCCCAATCGGCCGGTGCCGCATGATTTCGGGACAATCGTCGCCCGCTTCGAAAACATCCGCGTAACCGAGAACAAGCAGCGAGCTGGCCTGCGGTTCTTCGATCAATTGCAGCGTTGCCTCCAGAATCGTGACGCAGGTGCCCTCGCTCCCGGCGAGCGCGCGCGCGACGTGGAAACCGTTTTCCGGCAATAGATCGTCAAGATTGTAACCGGAAACGCGGCGCGGAATCTTCGGATAACGTGCGCGAATGAGCGGTGCATATTTATCGCGCAGATCGCGCAGCTTGCGGTAAATCTCAGCGCGCGCGTCATTTTGCCTAACGATCACCTCGAGTTCTTCTTCGCTCGTTTTGCCGACGCGCAGGCGCAGCCCGCGATAGGTTAGCACTTCGAGCGATTCGAGATTATCGGAAGTGCGCGCGCCGGTGCCGGCGAATACGGCCATGACCGAATGCACGCCGCAGGAATTGTTGCCGAGCATGCCGCCGATCGTGCAGCGGTTATGGGTCGCGGGGTCGGGTCCGAATGTGAGTCGGTGCGGTTTGGCGCGCGCCCGGAAATCGTCGAGCACGATTCCGGGCCGCGCGGTCGCGAGGCGCTTCTGCGGGTCGATCGAAAGGAATTCAGTGAAGTAACGTGAAGTGTCGATCACGACCGCGACGTTGCAGCATTGACCGGCGAGGCTGGTGCCGCAGCCGCGCGCCAGAATCGGAGCGCCGAAGCGCCGCGCGGTCGCGACCGTTTCAATGATGTCGGCGAGATTTCGCGGGATAACGACACCGATCGGGACCTCGCGATAATTCGAGCTGTCAGTCGCGTAGAGCGCGCGGCTGCCGTCGTCGAAGCAAACTTCGCCATCGATTCTCCGGCGTAACTCCTCGGCGAGCTCGCGCGCGTTACCATTAAACTGCGCTGACTGCCTAAGACGCGTTGCCGCATTCATGCAACTCGCGGAACTCCTTTCCAATGTGTGCCCGGCGGGGAGAGATGGCGGCGGATCGGCGGCGGTGTCATGTCGCGCTGGTCTGAGTTAAAAACCTTTGTGCCCTGGGAAATGAGATAATCGGCGGTGCGCGCGGCGAGAGCTTGAATCGTTAGGCCGGGATTCGCCGAACCCTGGGTCGGCAGGATGCTCCCATCGCAGATGAACAAGTTCGCGATATCGTGGGAACGCCCATAAGCGTCCACCACCGAAGTCGCCGGATCCTTTCCCATCCGGGCCGCCCCCACCAGGTGCGCATAGCGCGCTTCCTGCACGATCTCGGTCGCGCCGGCGGCGAGCATTACTTCCTCGGTTTTCTTCTTCCCGAACTCGATCAGCTTTTTGTCGTTCTCGTGCAGGCTAAAGCGGATCTGCGGAATCGGGATACCGAATTGATCGCGCTCATCGGAGAGAGTGACGCGGTTATCCGGCCAGGGCAAAATTTCGCCGAGCACGCCGAGCGCCGCCCAATGGTTGTAATCCATCATCACGCGCCGCATGCCCCAGCCCCATGCGCCGCGCGCCGCCATCATCTGTTTGGCAAAGGCGATCGGGAGCGGGCCGACTGTTTGAATCGCGAACCCCCGGGCGAAGCCGCGTTTCGGATCGGTCTCATAAAATTCTTCCGTGAGCGCGTGGGCGGGCGGCGCCTTGTACATCCTAACGAGTTCGTCGAAACGTCCGAGCACGACGTTGCCCGCCTGGGCCATGAGATAACGGCCAACCGTGCCGCTCGAATTGGCGAGCCCATTTTCGTAACTGTTGCAGGCTGAATTAAGCAGGAGCCGCGGGGTCTCAATCGCGTAACCGCAAATGACAACTGCTTTTGCTTTTTGAAACTGTTCGCGCCCTTCGCGATCGAGATAACTTACTCCGGTGACGCGATTATTTTTTCCGAGATGAATCCGCTTCGCCATCGCGCGGGCGCGGATCTCGGCCCCGTTCGCGATCGCATCCGGCACATGCGTGATCAAAGTGCTGGCTTTGGCGCCGACCTTGCAGCCTTGAATGCAAAAGCCGCGATAGATGCAATGCGGCCGGTCGTTGCGCGAGCCGGAAAGAATCGCGACCGGCCCGCCCGCGCTGACTCGGATGCCTAACGACGTGCAGCCTTTAATCAGCACATTGCCGACGCCGCCCATCGGATGCGCGCCATAGGCGTAACCATGCGGATCGCCCCACGGGTACCAAGCCGGACCTGCAACCGGCATTTCGAGCTCGAGCAGTTCGTAATACGGTTTCAGGTCCCAGTAGGAAATCGGCCAGTCGGCGCCGACGCCGTCGCGGGTGTAAACTTCAAAATCCGATGGGTGAAAACGCGGGGTGAAGGCCGCCCAATGGACCGTGCCGCCGCCGACACCCTTGCCGCTATTGTTCGCGCCAAAGGTAAGAGGGTTGGCGCCGCCAGTGATGCGCATGTCTTCCCAATAAAGCTGGTGCGAGCCTTTCTCGTCGCTCACCCAGTCGCGCTCCGTGTCCCAAAAGGGCCCGGCTTCCAATCCCACAACCCGAAAACCTCCGCGCGCCAGCCTTTGCAAGAGCACGCCGCCGCCAGCACCGACCCCAACGATGAGATAATCCACTTCCTCGTCAGGCGAGTAACGCCGCATCGGCGCCTCGATTCGCTGCATCGGGCCGAGATGATGCTTATGGTCGTTAGGCGATTGAAACGCCCCGCCAATTGGTTGCCCCAGGTTATAACTCACGATTCACGATTCCCCGATTCACGGATTCAATGCGTCCCTCCCTGCCCGGCCGGCGGATGCTCCTTGTGCGTCGCAATTTCCGGTTCACTCGGATCGGAAACGCTCTCGTTAGGCGCGAGCCATTCGTAACGCCGCTCTTCCACTTCCCACGGCTCCGGTTCGCCCCGCTCGAGCCGAAAGTAAGCGCGTGGATAAGCCGGTCCGCCAAAACCAATTTCGTCCCAGGCCCAGGGATGGGCGTAGTAAACTTCCACGCAATCGCCTATCACTAATCCGCAGTAGCGGTAGATCGGCATTCGTTTCCAGATCTCTTCCGCGCCCGGCCAGGGTTTGCCGTCGTGAATCGATTTCAAAAGCTCGTCCTGCTCGCGCCAGGAGAGCTCGAGGAAACTTCGATCATGATTGGCGCGCGCCATTTGCTCGATCGCCTCGAGGCCGAGGCGATAGGCTTCGCCATCCGGCGGCATGTCTTCAAAGCGATAACCGGGCGTGCGTTTCTGGTGCAGGCGTTCGTCGATGAAAGGCAGAATCGGAATCTGATGTGCGTCATCGCGATCGTCCTGCGGGAGAAAATGCGCGCAGATCGCCTCCATCATCTTAGACTCGTTAGGGGTGAAGAAGCGGAGCGGCGGAATATCGTGGACGCGTTTGCGGACGAGCTCGCGCGTAGCCGCATCCCAGAAGCTCTGCTGCGAGAGAGTGCTGAACCCAGGGTAATAACCGGGCTGCTCGCAAGGCGGGAGCGGTTGGTGGGTGCGCGGATCGCGCGGTGGTTGACGTTCGTTAGGCTTCATCCCGCGGTGGTGGAGATTCCAGGTAGCATGCTGTGATTGTCAGGCACGGGTTACCTCTCTCTTCGCATTAAACTGGCCAGCAATCCGACCGTGCCGCAGGCGGCAAACAAAAGCGGAGCGAAAATCGGCGGGCCGTAAACGATGTTATAAAGCGGTTTCTTCATTCCGCCCGGCCGCCGCAGGACTCCGCGGGCATGATAAAAAAATCCGATCCCGCCATCGAGGATCGCGAGCGCTGCCATCGCCGGCAGCCAGGTGCGCGCGATCTTCGGGCTGCGGATCGCGCCCGCCGCCGCGCCCATCAAAAGCGGGGTGATAATGACAGGCGTCCACTGGGCGGCATAACGAAAGTTATTCTTGTAATGCGAGTAAAGCGCTTCCGCTCCGCTGAAAAAAGTTCCGCAGATCGTGGCCGCGGCGAGATGCTTTTGAAAGCGGCCTTCGCGCAACCCAATCGCCCAGGGATGCGCCGCCGGTTGAGCGGATCTGCCTAACGAGAAAAGGTATGCCTTGGGCCGGCTCAGAACCATGGGCGGCGCTTCTTCGAGGCGCAGAAACGACGCGACCAATCCCAGGTAAGCGCTCACTCCGAAAAGGAGCGGCGCGAAAATTGGCGGGCCCATAATAATGTTTGCGACCGGCAGCCGCCAGCCACCCGGTTTGCGCTGAATGCCGCGGAGGTGGAAACAAAATCCAACCAAGCCATCGAGAAGCGTGATCGCGGAAGTCCAACGCAGGACGGTGCGGGCGGCGCGTTGGCTGAAGGCGCCCCAGATTCCCGCGATCGTCATCGCGCCGCCGAGCACGACCGGCGTATACATGATGCGTTGGCCGTAGCTGCCGCGATAATGTTCATAGGCAACTTCGGCGCCGGCCAGTACACTCGAGGCGCCGGCAAGAGCAGCCAGGCTGCGCTGGAAACGGCCTTCGCGAATGTGGGCTTCGGCCAATTCGATTTCCTGAGCGAGGTTTGCGGGCAGGAGGCGCTCCAGAAAACGATCCGGCCAACTGCCGTCTGTGTTTGCTCGTCCTTTATTCGTTAGGTCGACTTTCATATCAGAGCAGGACATTGAGGCGGCATCATATGGCAAATCGCTCCACGTCTTTTCGCTTGAGCTGAAGTCCGTTGCCAGGCCGGGAGAGATCCGGCCGCAGCGCGCCGTCGTTAGGCAGGGACACTTCCTCGAAGAAGATCTTTTCGATCCGGGCGTGATCATGGAAATATTCGGCGTGCCGGAAGGGGCGCGCGGCGCAACCGATCGGCAAATGCAAAGCCGGAGCGCAATGCGAAGAAAGCGCAAGATGATGGGCTTCACATAAAGTCGCGGCCTGAAAAAACCCGGTGTAGCCGCCGCAGCGGGTGGCATCCGCTTGCAGGACATCGACCGCGCCGGCCGCGAGCATGCGTTGGAAGTAAGTGACGTCGTAGCCGTACTCGCCGGCCGCGATGTCCATTCCCGGCGGGCCGTCGTCGCGCATCAGGCGCAAGCCTTCGAGATCATCGGAGGAAACCGGTTCTTCAAACCAGCTCACGTCCATTTCCGAAAAGACGTAGCCCAACTCGAGGGCTTGCTTGCGCGAATAGGCGCCATTGGCATCGACGAACAGCTCG
>JAICXG010000191.1 GCA_025980625.1 Chthoniobacterales bacterium | reverse complement strand
TCTCGGATGCGGAAAACTCCAACCTTGCCGGCAGCAGTTATGAATATTGATCGCGCGATCGCGCGCTGGGAAGGCGAAGGCGGAGCCATTCCGCAAAGAGCAAGGCCGGGCAAACCACGCTCCCGCGCGCCAACGAAAGCAATCACGCTTCGCACGGTTCTCGTCCCGATCGATTTTTCATCCGAGTCGTTCAAGGCGTTACGATTCGCGAAACTGCTTGGCAAAAGACTCGGGGCAAAGTTGCACCTTGTGCATGTTATCCCGCCGCCAGCCGCGTCTCGCCTGAGACATGGGAGCTGGTTAATATTCGCAAAAGAAGTAGCGGCGAATGCCAGGAAGCGGCTCGCAGATTTGGCGGCGGAGTCTTCCCTTTCGGCGCGACCAAAGCCCTACACTGTTCGGATCGGCAAGATAGCGGATGAAATTAACGCAGTCGCTCGCGTCACGAACCCAGGTCTAATCGCAATTGCAACGCGCGGGCACACCGGGATCAAGCGTGCTTTTCTCGGCAGCACGACGGAAGAGGTGGTGCGCAATGCGCCTTGTCCAGTCCTGGTCGTGCGCGAAAAGGAAGCTGCCTCAGTAAAACAACGCGCCCGTCGCGGACGCACTCCTCTTCAGTTTCGCAAGATCCTGGTCCCGGTCGATTTCTCCGAAAACTCGCGGCTTGGATTGGAGTACGCGATGCGTTTCGCGCGGGAATTCCGCGCGCGCGTCCTGGTTTTCCATTCCGTCTTTGTCCCCGCCTACGTACTCGGAAATGAATATACCGCGCGTGAAGTGCCGAACCTCATCGCGATCCAGCAGGACTACGCCAAAGAAGAAATGGAGCAGCTGCGCGAAGAAGTTTCTGGAAAAGGCAGCGAGATCGAGACCGAGATCGGCTTCGGTTCGCCGGTTGAGCAGATCAGCGATTACGTGGCGCAGGAGGATGTCGACCTGATCATCACCTCGACGCATGGCCGCACAGGACTGCAACGTGTGTTCATCGGAAGCACCGCAGAGCGCATCGTGCGCCATGCGCCGTGCCCGGTGCTCGTGGTGCCAAACCGCGCAGCGGGGAAAAGTGCAAACAAAGGGCACACCTGATTTCGCGACTGAAGCGGCGTGGTGATCCGCGACTGTTGATGTCACAACGACGCATTAGAAAGATCCAGTTCTGATCGACGCTGTGTGAAGAGTCAGCGCCAGGAGACGGTGACCTTTCGCCCGTTCTTCCGCATAGCTGTCACACGCTTGCAACGCAGCGTAGCTTGGCATCACAAACCAACTGATGGCTCGCTTGCTTAAAGTAATTAAATGGATCGCGATCTGCATCGCGGCAGTGTGCCTGACGCTGTTCGTGATTGCGAAATGCACGCCACTGCCGTCGCTCAAAGGCCGCAGCATTTCGACCGCTTTGTTTGATACGAACGACACGCGGCTTGGAAGGTCGATCGCTCCGCTGGCCGCGGCGCATCCGGGTCTTTCGGGAATTTATCCGCTCGCCAACTCGCAGGATGCGTTCGCGGCGCGTATGCAACTGGCCGAGGCGGCCGAGCGCACCCTCGATGTGCAGTATTACATCTGGGAAAAAGACATGACCGGCACGCTGCTCTTCGATGCCTTGCGCGCGGCGGCGGAGCGCGGCGTCCGCGTGCGGCTGCTGCTCGATGACAACAACACTTCCGGTCTCGACCGGACACTCGCGGCGCTTGATTCCCATCCCAATATCGAGGTCCGGCTCTTTAACCCATTCGTCGTTCGCAAGCCGCGCATCGGTTACCTGACCGATTTTTTCCGGGCCAATCGACGCATGCACAACAAGTCATTCACGGCCGATAGCCAGGCAACGATTATCGGTGGCCGTAATGTTGGCGATGAATACTTCGGCGCGACGGAGGGCCTGCTCTTTGTCGATCTCGACGTTATGACAGTCGGTCCCGTGGTGCACGACGTCTCGAAAGATTTCGATCGCTACTGGGCGAGTGCTTCATCTTACCCGGTGGATCGGATCATCGCGCCGGTCGATCCCGCGCAGATCTCGGAGATTGCGGCCGCCGCGGCGGCGGTGGCGCACGATCGCGCGGCGGTCGCTTACACAACGGCATTGCATGATTCTCCTTTCGTGCGCGACTTGGTGGCGCGGCATCTCGGCTTGGAATGGGCACCGACCCATATGATCAGCGATGACCCGGCGAAAGGACTCGGGCGGGCTGCTCCGGAAAGTCTCTTTCCGCATCAATTGGACGAAGTAATCGGCGAACCCGCGACAGACCTGGAACTGGTCGCCGCCTATTTTGTTCCGACCACGACAGGGGTGAACTCCTTCGTTTCTCTGGCAAAGCACGGAGTGAAAGTCAAAGTGCTGACTAACTCACTCCAGGCCTCAGATGGGCCTTATGTTTACTCCGGCTACGCGAAGCATAGGAAGTCATTGCTCCAGGCCGGCATCACCCTGTACGAAATGCGCCCCTTGTCACCACGAAGCGAAGAGCACAAAAGTGCTGCCGGCTTGTTCGGCAGCTCCGGATCGAGTTTGCATGCGAAAACCTTTTCCGTCGACCGCGCTCGCTTCTTTGTCGGTTCGTTCAACTTCGATCCGCGGTCGCGAAAGCTAAACACCGAGTTGGGCTTTGTGATTGATAGTCCAGTGCTGGCGCAAACGATCGAACACGCCTTCAGAGAAAGCATTCCCGCGAATTCCTACGAAGTGCGTCTCTCGAAAGCTGGAAAGTTGTACTGGATCGAGCGGCGCGGCTCGAAAGAGATTCGATATGACCGGAGCCCGAACACGAGCATCTGGCAGCGCGCGGCGGTCTGGTGCCTCTCGCTCCTGCCCATCGACTGGCTCTTGTGAACTACGACAATATCTGTGGAGACCAATACTCGGAGCCACGAAAGGATATCTCGCGGACTTACCTAACTAGAAGCGATAGATCGCTGCGACGCCTGTTTGTGTCGGCATATGCTCGTTAGGCACAATCACCACTTGGCCGCCGTTCTTCAGCACGAGTTCCGCCAAGTCATCCAGCACATCGTCCACCGCGTCGCCGCCGAGACTAACTTCGCCAGTCTCGGGATTGATGCGGCCAGGAATATGACGATCCGCTTCTGTCAGCAACGTTCCCACGCGAGCTGCGGCGGCGCTCGCGGCGACCCGCTCGACATCATCGTCGCCCAACTCTTTGGAACGCGCGGCCGCAAACATTTCGATGAGGCCAGCGAGGCGCGCGCGGTAATGAGGCTCCATCCTGCGCCACGCCCGCTCGCGCAGATCATTGCGCGACATCGCGTCGGGGTGCATATCCACTCCATCGGGGAGCAAGAAAGGATTCCGGCTGATCGCGCGGAAGAAGCTTTGGTTTTCCGGCAGCGCCGCGAGGATCAGCGGCAACCGCACCGGGCGCGAGTAATGTTCCAAGATCGCACGATCGACCGCGCGCAGAAACCGCGTTGCCGCATTGTCCTCGATGTTAGATTTCGAGCCTTCGCTATAGTGCACTCCAGGGCTGCCGGCTGAGGACGCCCAGGCCGAAAGGTGAAATTCTTTCGCTTCCCCGCGCGGCGCTTCGCTCGGTATGCGCGGAACCGCCGGGTCCAGATCCACTTCCTCCAACGCGTCCCGATTTCCTTCAAAAAAGCTGATCTTTTGCCGGCTCACCCCGAGGACGTGATAGCGGTCGGCTGATTGCACGAAGCGGATGAGCGGTTTGATGTGGAAACTATCTGCGACCACGGCCAATTCGGGCACGGAGCGCGGCAGGTTGTAAACGTGGAACACGCCCGGCGCGGCGAGCACGGCCAGGCCGCCGAGGGTGCAATTCCAGAAAGCGCGATCCTGCGCGAGATCCTCGAATTGCCGCAGAAGCGCGCGCGCATCCTGCGCCGGATAACTTTCCCGCAGCGATTGCTCGAGCGCCTTCAGCAAATTACGAAAGCGAATCGGGTCCTGCTGATTATCCGGATGATGCCGATGCGTAGGCTGATATAGCGATAGACAGGGCGGCTCCGGATTCCTGAGAACGCCAGTAGCATAGTCGTGAAGGAGTGAGTTCATGGGGTTAGAATTTCACGGGCGGGGTGCTTGTCCTTTCGTTCGCGAAAGGAGGCTTCAGGTTTCGGTTGATTCTCGCCTCGCCATTCTTCTTGTTTGAGCGAGCAGATTTTTGCATCTCCGCCCGCGTTTCCTGCGCTTGATTGTCCATTGTTCGGTCTAACTAAAACGGCTGAAGACCGCTTTCCGGGTGGAGTTCTTTTCATGCGATTGCCATTTGTGAACACGCATGGGACATCGCGCTTTCGTTTTCATTGGTATGAACACGAAACCGCAGACTCCTATCGGCGATCTTTCCGGCCGCGAAACTGAGCTCGGGGTGCCGACGCCCGAGATGGTGGAACAACGGGCGCGTGAGATTGCGCTCGTCGATGAGCGAAATCCAGATCGGTTCACCGAGGCCGATTGGGAACAGGCGCGAGTTGAGTTGACCGGGATGCCATCGAGCCGCGAGCCGGACGAGATCGGCGCCTCATTGAGCGAGCGCGGTTCCATTCCCGGCGAAAGCGGTAGAGAGATTGCGCGCGTCTCGCCCAAGGACGAAGCGCTCATCGACGAGCGACTGGTGAGGCGCGGAGTGGACGAAGCGGCGCACGATCAAATGGTGGAAGCCGCCCAGGAAGATCAAACCGCAGAAGGTTGAGCGATCAGCATCAATGGAAAGGTCGCGCTCGTGCGGGATCGATCGCCGGCCATGAGCGTTTCTCGCTTCTCGGAGTTTATTGTGCGACCAAGTTCGCGGCCCGCAGCGGCATCACGGTGAACGCCTGCTTTCCGGGAGTCGTGGCTACCGACATGTGGATCGCGATCGAATGGCGCATGGCTCGAAGTAAGCGGCGCGAAGATCGGCGAGAACTACAAAAATTTGTCGGGAGCATCGCGCTTGGCCGAGCAAAGACGCCGGAGGATGTGGGCGCGCTTGTCTCATATCTCGCCGAGCCTGATTCGGATTACATGACGGGACAGGATACTGGGCATGTATCGCTGGGTCTCCAATCATCGCCGCGGGGAATGGTGAGAATTTGTGTTGCTATCCTTGCAACCAGCCTAACGAGGCAGCCGACATCGGCGAGCGAAGACTTTGGTTCATTCGGCGCGGAATGGGGCGTGCCGTCGGTTTTCTGGTTTGTCGGCGGCACTCTGATCCAGATGTCTATGCGAAGGCGAAAGCCGCTGGGAAAGTTCAGGAGATTCCCACGAACCAGAATCCTCGCTTTGTGCCGGTAATTCATCCTACTTTGCAGACCGGCGTGGAAACACTGCTCGTCAGTGCGAAGGCCTGGCTTTCCCTCGCCGCATCCTCAGGCTAAGAAGCAGCGATGAAAACGCTCGTGCTGGTTCTTGATCTGGCCGG
>JAICXG010000074.1 GCA_025980625.1 Chthoniobacterales bacterium | reverse complement strand
CATGCTCGACGCAATGGCGCACCTGGTGCCTTCGCTCTCCTGGCTGATCCCGATCCCGTTTTACTTTATGGAACTTTTGGTGGGCGTGGTGCAGGCGTTGGTCTTCATGTTGTTGACCGCGGTCTTCACTCTTCTCATCGCCCACGAACCGGGCGCCGAGGGAGCCCATCACTAACGCACGAACGCGAAATTTTCGGCGCCGCCGCGGCCCAACCGACCTGGCGGCGACCGAAACTCAAACCAAGACAACAAAAGATATGATATTACCACTACTGGCAGAGATTAACGGAAGCATTCACGTCGGCCTCGCCGCCCTTGGCGCCGCCATCGGCGTGGGACTGATCGGCATGGGTGCATCCTCCGCCGTCGGCCGCAATCCTGGCGCGGCTACTCCGATCCTGGTGCAGGCGATCCTGGCGATCGCGTTTGCGGAAGCAATCGTGTTTTACGCGCTCTTCCTCGTCCGCTGACTCGTTAGGCGCGGGAGCCGTCTCTCGCGCCGGCAGTGGATTTAACCGATGAACATGATACTTGTCGCCGCCGCAGGAGGAATCGGCGATCTGGCGCGCGAAACCGGCCAGTCGTTCGGGTTCGACTTGTGGATTTTCCTCTCGCAGATCATCAGCTTCGTGATTGTGGCGCTGCTCCTGAAGCAGTTCGCTTACAAGCCGATTCTCGGTGTGCTGGCGGAGCGCCGGCAACGCATCGCGGAGGGGCTGTTGAACGCCGAGAAAATCAAACAGCAACTCGCAGAAGCGGAACAGCGTTACCAGGAGACGCTCGCCAAAGGAAACGCCGAGGCGCAGAAGATGATCGACGAAGCGCGCGCCAGCGCCGGGGTCATCGCCGAGCGCAAACAGCAGGAAGCGATTGCCGCGGCCGAGCAAATTCTGGCCAGGGCGCGCGAGGCGACCGCGCTTGAACACGAGCGCGAGATGGCGCGCCTGAAGCGCGAACTGGGCCGGCTCGTGGTCGAGACCACGTCGAAGGTAACCGGCAAGGTTCTGACTTCTGACGATCAAAAGCGTTTGCAGGAAGAAGCGAGCCGGCAGGTCGCCGCCTAACGAATTGTCGCGATGAAAATCAGCAAGGATATCCGGCAGCTCTCGCGCGACATGGTGCGGGCGAGCTACGTCGATGGCGTGCTCGACCCGGAGAAAGTCCGTTTCTTCATTCGCCTGATCGTGGAAAAGAGACCGCGCAATTACATCGCCCTGCTTCAGAATTTTCAGCGCCTCCTCCGTCTGGAACTGGAAAAACGGCGGGTTCGGATCGAGTCGGCGATGAACCTCGATCCGCAAGTCAGCCGCGAGATCGTCTCTGGGCTGGAGAAGAAATACGGCGCCGGGCTCAGCCCCGAATACGTCGTCAATCCCGCCCTGCTGGGTGGGGTGCGGGTACGGGTCGGGAGCGACGTCTGGGACAGCAGCGTGCGCAACCGGCTCGAACGTCTCGAGCAACAATTTTAACCTAACGAATTATCATGAGCAGCATTCTGGAAGAAATCGAAACGCAAATTGCGGGACTCAAGACCTCGACGACGAAGAGCAATGTCGGCGTTGTACGCGAAGCCGGCGACGGTGTCGCCCGCATCGAGGGCCTGAGCGATGTGATGTTGAACGAGATGATCGAATTCCCAAGTGGCGAATTTGGTCTCGCGCTGAACCTCGAAGAAACCGAAGTCGGCGTCATCCTTCTCGGCGATCCGACGCGCGTCGGGGAAGGCGACGAAGTGAAAACAACCGGCAGGCTTCTTCAGGTGCCGGTGGGCAAGGCGATGCTGGGCCGCGTCGTCAACACGTTAGGCCAGCCGATTGATAACAAGGGGCCGATCCACACCGACTCGTATTATCCGGTGGAAAAGATTGCCCCCGGTATCATCAAACGTCGCAGCGTCAGCCAGCCGGTTCAGACCGGCATCATGGCAATCGACGCGATGATCCCGATTGGGCGCGGCCAGCGTGAGTTGATTATCGGGGATCGCGCGACGGGCAAATCGACGATCGCGGTGGATACGATCATTAGCCAGGCGCGCTTGAACAAAGCCGCCGAGGAGGGACGGCTCAAGGATCATCGGCCGCTTTATTGCATCTACGTCGCGATCGGCCAAAAAAACTCGAACGTCGCCCGCACTCTCGACGTGCTGGAGAAAAATGGCGCGATGCCTTACACCACGATCGTCTCCGCTCCGGCTTCGGAGAGCGCGACGAACCAGTATCTCGCGCCCTTTGCGGGCGCGGCGATGGGCGAGTGGTTCATGGATAACGGCATGGATGCACTTATCATTTACGACGATCTCTCGAAACACGCGGTCGCCTATCGGCAGGTGTCGTTAGTCTTGAAACGCCCCTCGGGACGCGAAGCATATCCCGGCGACGTGTTTTATCTGCACTCCCGTTTGCTCGAGCGCAGCGCGCGTGTGACGGAACAAGCCGGTGGCGGTTCGTTAACGGCGTTGCCGATCATTGAGACGCAGGCTGGCGACGTTTCGGCCTACATCCCGACAAATGTCATCTCGATCACCGACGGACAGATTTATCTCGAGACGGATCTTTTCTTCCAAGGCATTCGGCCTGCGATCTCGGTCGGACTTTCCGTCAGTCGTGTCGGCTCGGCGGCGCAGATTAAGGCGATCAAGCAGGTCGCGGGCAAGATCAAACTCGATCTTGCTCAATTCCGCGAGCTGGCAGCATTCGCGCAGTTCGGCTCCGATCTCGATGCCGCCACCAAGGCGCGGCTCGATCGCGGGCAGCGGATCGTGGAGTTGTTTAAGCAGGTGCAGTACAACCCGATTGCGGTCGAGGAGCAGGTCGCGGTGCTTTGGGCGATGCAGAATGGTTATCTCGACTCGGTGCCGGTGGATCGAGTGAAGGAATTCCAGCTTAAGCTCCAGGACTACCTCCAGACGCGGAAGGAAAGCGTGCTCGCGTCCATTCGGGCGAAGAAGGCGCTCGACAAGGATTTAGAAGCGGAGTTGGCCTCAGCGCTGAACGATTTCAAGGCGACCTGGCAATAATCGGCCTAACGACTAACGAATGAGCACCAAGGATATTCGGCGGCGGATCAAGTCGATCCGCAACATCGGACAGCTAACCAAGGCAATGCAGATGGTCGCGGCCTCGAAGATGCGTCGCGCCCAGCAACACGCGCTCGCTGGCCGGCCATATTCGGAGTTGCTCAATCGAGTGCTCGTTTCTCTCAAGGGTCGGACCGACCCGCTTTTTCATCCGCTCTTGCAGGTGCGTCCGCTGCGCAAGGAACTGGTTCTCATCATCAGCACCGACAAAGGATTGGCCGGGGCCTTCAACACGAATCTCATGCGCGAAGCGGTGACATTCGATGCAGAAAAGACTATTTACGTCGCTTCCGGCCGCAAGGCGCGCCAGTTCATCGCCCGCACTCGCCGGGAGCTGCTCGCCGATTTCGAACTCAAAGATGCGCCTTCCATTCTCGAGACGAAACCGATGTCGCAATTTTGCATCGAGAAATTTTTGAGCCGGGAAGTGGACAAGGTGACGGTGCTCTACACTCATTTCATCAACACCATCAGCCAGCGGCCGGTCGCCCAAACGCTCCTCCCGATCAGCCCGTTCGTTTTCGAAGCGGCCGCGGAAGGATTAACGCCTGACGACAGCGCGAGGGAGCCGATGCTTGAGTACATTTTCGAGCCGAGCGCGCAGGGTGTGCTGGATTTCATGCTCCCGTACTATGTGCAGTATGAGGTTTTCCAAATGGTGCTCGATGCCCGCGCCTCGGAACACAGCGCACGGATGGTGGCGATGAAGAACGCGACCGATAACGCCAATCAATTCATCAAAGATCTGACCCTCGAGTACAACAAAATGCGCCAGGCGAGCATCACCACTGAGTTGCTCGAGATCGCGACCGCTCAAATGGCGGTCAGCGGTTAACTCGCGCATCTGCCCACAAAGCTAACGACCGCCCCCTCGCGAGGGCGGCCGCCAAGCCAAATCTTGACGCGCTCAGTGCGTGCTCGAACTATCCGAACGGAGCTGCGCAATTTTACGCCGCCGCAGAAGTTGAGTTGCCGAAATCGCGACGATCAGCCCGATGAGGGGGAAGAGCGCCCCCATCTCTGAGATCGGCAGAATCGAGAAACTTTGTGCGACGTTATTTCCCTGCCCGCTTCGGTTCGCCATGGCCGACGAGGCTCCATAGAACGAGATCCAAGATAGCGTCAGGAACGTTCTGGTGGCGAGATGCGATCGGAATTCTTTCACCGCGATTTCCCTTCGCGCCGTTTTTACAAAAAATTATTGCGTGATGACAAGCCTTTTCTGCCAGAAAAGGATTTTTTCTCAAATGTGCGTCGCAACGCAGACGCAGTAGATCCTTCTGGGAAGACAGCTCCCTTGGCCCGCGGGAGGAATTGTTGAAGCAAATAGAGGCTGGCATGGAATCGGCTGCGCGATGCCAGGTTTTCGACACAGCGCGCCTAACGACGCGGGAATGAATCGGCCGCCCTTCACCCGAAGGGCGGCCATTCCATCCAACCAACTCAACTCAACGATCCAATGACGTCCAGGCACGCACTTGCGCCGTGCGCCTGCGGTGCAGGAGATGGGTCACGCTCACTGCCGCAATCAGCCCAATGATAGGGCTAATCGCTTCCGGTTTTTCGACGACTTGCAGCACCGTCGTGGAATTGGAATTGCCACTGCCCAGTCCGGTTTTCGGCAGCGGAAGGGCGGCGGTGGCGGAGACGCTGCCCAGGGTGAGAGCAAACGCGAGGGCGCAAAGTGGCTTGGCAAGCAGCCGACGCAATTGGGAGGCGGGGGCGGGAGAGATCGACCTGGGATCGATATTGGAGCTGTGCGGACCGGCTTGGTTCAGGCCGTCTCGTTTCATGAAAACCATAATTCTCATAAATGAGTCGCAATGTCGATGTATTTTTGCCGCCGCGGCAACTCTTCCGCGCTGCCAAGAGGGAATTACCACGGCTTTCGCCGCCTCAATTTAGAAGGGGAAACCGAGATTTTCCCAGTGATTGGCGGCGAGTAATTCCGGAAAGGTTTTCCGCGCTCGCCAAGCGCGGCATTGCAGCTGCTCAGGCGCGCCGACATTTGAAAATCGAAGCTCGGCTACACGGCTGGCGCGGGGTGGACGACGCTTACCGCGGCTGTAGCTCGCGCGCTGCTATAGCCCGAAGCAATACAGATTCCCGTCCCAAGCACCGACATAGACCCGGCCGTTCACGACCATTGGTGCGCCATAGATAGCACCGTGAATTGTCGTTGCGCTGGACCAAACTTGTGTCCCGGTCGCGGCGTTAAACGCAAACAATTGGCCGCCGAAGCCATCGCCGTAATAAACCACTCCGCCCGCGACGCTCGGAGGTGAGACCGAGCTGAAATTTGGCCCGACTGTCGTTTGCCAGGCAAGCTGTAGCTGGCAATTAGAATCCACCGACAACGCCACCATGCCGTGTTTAAAAATCCCAGAGTCCGACGAATTGCCGATGTAGAGCAGATGTGTGCTCTCCGACCAGGCGGGAATTCCGTTGAATTGCCAGTCACCTACACTTGCAACCTGAAGTCGCTGGAAAGGGCCGTTCGACAGGTTCCCACGCTCGTACGTAACCAACACGCCACTCTTGTTTTTCGCTGCCACCATTGGTGCGCAGCCTGGCGGCTGATAAAGGATCGGCGTCGCCCCAAAATCGACGTCACCGCCCACCAGTCCGGGATAGTTCGCTCCGAGAACCTTCAGCACCGGCGAAAGTTCCACCACATCCTCGCAATAGCCGACGTACTCAGGATTGTAGAGTGCATTGCCGGTCGCCGTGTAGACATGGGATGTTGCCGGATCAACCGATACGCCGCCCGGCCCCCAAATTCCTCCGCCGTTGATGCTCCGGCCGGCCGGAAAAAAGCGGTGCGTTTGCAGAGTCCGCAGATCCACCGATACGACTCCGCCATGATAGGGAGCGATATCGCAGTAGCTGGCGAGTTCCGCGTAGGCAAAGCGGGTCGTCAAAGTCACTGCCCCATAAGTATGTTCGTGCGCCGGGTCGGTCGTTATGGCAACGGGCCAACCAGTCACGGTCGCTCCGGTCGAGAGATTGAGACTGTACATCATGCCATCGCCGCCCACCACGTAAAGCCGATTGCGGCGACGATCGATGGCAGGCGAGCCGCTCACGCCAAAAATTGTATCGGGAATATCGCTGCAAACGGTGTCTTGAGAGCCGAGATTGCGCTGCCACACGACCGTGCCTGTGTCCGCATCGATCGCATAGAAATCGCCATGTTCCGCTCCCATGAAAACCAGCGTCTTGGGTGATCCATTCACCATCACGCCCTCTGCCAGAACGGGCTGCATGATGGTGACCGCGCCCAAATTGAAGGTCCAGATCTGGTGCAAACCGCCGACGGTGGCCGGAGTAAGCACCGTTTCGAACGGGTTTTCGCCCGTGCGCTCGAGATCAAATCCGTAAGTTAACCATTCGGTAGCAAGCGCCAAATTTGCGCTGAGTACTACCCCGAGGCCGGCGAAGGAAAGAGATACAAAGCAACGTCGCAGCATAGGCCCAATTGAACCCGAGCGTGCGTCGAAAAGTCAAGGCGTAATGCCGCAACTCCCGTTGCTGTTTTAGCCCGGGGCGTCGTCCCGCTCGGCCATTTGTTTATCGCTCCGTTCTCCTGCAAAAAACCAACTTCTCGCCCTTGTCGGTGCGCCCAGCTTCGCTACCTTGCTGCTCCCGTGCGCCGGGCCGTCGCCCCGCCGGTTCTCCTTTTATGAATACTGGTACTATTGTCCAAGTGATTGGTCCCGTGGTGGACGTCGATTTCGCAGATGCCGGCGGTCTTCCCGGCATCTATAATGCGCTTCAGATCGAGTACGAAGTAAACGGCAATCCGACCAAGCTCACCCTTGAAGTGCAGCAGCATCTCGGTGAAAGCTGGATCCGGTCGATTGCGATGTCCTCAACCGAAGGCCTCAAGCGTGGCATGAAGGTGACCGACACCGGCGGGCCAATCAGCGTGCCGGTGGGTGAAGGAACCCTGGGGCGCGTCTTCAACGTCACCGGCGACCCGGTGGACGAGCGCGGACCCGTCCACTTCACGAAGCGCTATCCGATTCATCGGCACGCGCCGAGCCTGACCGAGCAAGACACCAAAGCTTCCATCCTCGAGACTGGCATTAAAGTTATCGACCTGATTTGTCCCTTCTCGAAGGGCGGCAAAGTGGGCGCGTTTGGCGGCGCCGGCGTCGGCAAGACGGTCGTGATCATGGAACTGATCAACAACATTGCGAAAGGCCACGGCGGCTTCTCGGTTTTCGCCGGCGTGGGCGAGCGCACACGCGAAGGAAACGATCTTTACAACGAAATGAGCGAGGCCGGCGTGATCGACCAGAAAGACCTGAGCAAATCGAAGGTGGCGCTGGTTTACGGGCAGATGAACGAGCCGCCCGGTGCGCGTCTCCGCGTCGCGCTCAGCGCACTCGCGATGACCGAATATTTCCGTGACGAGCGCAATCAGGACGTGCTCCTCTTCATCGACAATATCTTTCGTTTCTCGCAGGCCGGCTCGGAAGTTTCGGCATTGTTAGGGCGAACCCCGAGTGCGGTTGGTTATCAGCCGACCCTCGCGGCCGAGATGGGCGATTTGCAGGAGCGCATCACCTCGACAACCAAGGGATCGATCACATCCTTCCAAGCTGTTTACGTCCCGGCGGATGACCTGACCGATCCGGCGCCGGCGAACACGTTTGCGCATCTCGATTCCACGATCGTGCTCGAACGCTCGATCGCAGAGTTGGGAATTTATCCGGCAGTCGATCCGCTTGCCTCGACCTCAAAGTCGCTCGCCCCGGAGATTGTCGGCGAAGAGCACTACAACGTTGCACGCGGCGTGCAAAAGGTCCTTCAACGTTACAAAGATCTGCAGGACATCATTGCCATTCTTGGCATGGATGAGCTTTCACCGGAGGACAAACTTACAGTCTTCCGCGCCCGCAAAATCCAACGCTTCCTCAGCCAGCCCTTTCACGTTGCGGAAGTCTTCACCGGCACGTCTGGCCAATACGTTTCAATCGCCGAAACTGTCCGCGGCTTCAAAGAAATTCTTGAGGGCAAACACGACGAAGTGCCCGAGCAGAACTTCTATATGAAGGGCGGCATCGACATGATCAAGGAGGCCTGACGACCTCGCGTTAAAAGGTGAATCGATAAATTGTTACATTGTCCATTCGCGAGCGAGGCCTCATTAGTTCACGGTCCAGCGACCTACAATTCACGATTCACGATTCACGATTCACGATCTAAGCTCACGTCATGGCCCGCACGCTTCGCCTCGAAATCGTTACTCCGGAAACCAAGGCTTACTCCGAGGACGTCGAACTGGTCGTGCTCCCGGGGATGGATGGCGAGCTTGGTGTTTATCCGCAGCACGTCCCGTTACTCACGACACTCAAGCCAGGCGAGTTACGCGTTTTCAAAGACGGACGCGAAACCTCGCTCGCGGTCGGAGAGGGTTTCGCCGAGATCACGTCCGATGCCATTTCCGTCCTTACTGATATGGCACTTGAATCGACCGCAATCGATGAAAACGCCGCCGAAGCTGCCGTCGAGCGTGCGAAAGCGGCGATGAAAGGCGATCTCGGGTCCGAGGAAGTCGCAGCCGTGCAGGCTTCGTTGCAAAAGGCGCTCGCGCAATTGCACGTCAAGCGTCGCCACCGGCATTAGCCGTTCGTTAGGCCGAACCGGCCCGCAGATGCAAACGCCAGACACGCTCGGGATTATCGCCGGCAGCGGCGTTTATCCACTCCTTCTCGCTGACGCTGCGCGCATCGCCGGCGTCAAGCGCATCGTCGTCGCCGCTTTTACCGGTGAAACCTTCTCGGACATTTCCAATCGCGCCAACGAGATTGAATGGCTGCGGGTCGGGCAGCTTGGGCGCCTGCTGAATTTTTTTCGCGCTGCCAACGTTAGGCAGGCGATCATGGCCGGCCAGGTTGCGCCCGACAATCTCTTCAACCTGCGCCCCGATTTTAAAGCCATGTTCCTCCTCGCCCGTCTCAAGGAGCGCAACGCCGAGTCGATCTTCAGTGCGATTGCTGACCAGCTCGCGGAGATTGGCATTGAGCTGCTCCCGGCCACAACGTTCCTCGATCACCTCCTCGCGCCTGCTGGGCACATCGCCGGGCCGCAACTAAAGGACCGCGAGCAAGCCGACGTCGACTTCGGCTTCGAGATCGCGAAGCACCTCAGCGCGCTCAATGTCGGCCAGACGATCGTGGTGAAAAACGGCACCGTCCTCGCCGTCGAAGCATTCGAGGGAACCAACGAAGCGATTCGGCGCGGTGGTTCGTTAGGCAAAAAAAATGCAGTCGTGATCAAGGTGACGAAGCCAGAGCAGGACATGCGCTTCGACGTGCCGGTGATCGGGACGGAGACCTTGCGGGTCGCGAGCGAGGCAAAGATCCGCGCGATCGCGGTCGAAGCCGGGCGCACGCTCTTGCTTGAGAAATCTGCGCTCCTCGAGCTGGCGGAGAAGCAAAAGATCACCCTCGTGGGTCGTTAGGCCAACGGGATTGCAGTTCCAACTTCGCCGTTGCAAAAGCTCTTACTGCCGTCGAAAATCGCAGTTCGCAAAACGGGGTCTTAGCTCAGTTGGTAGAGCGCCTCAATGGCATTGAGGAGGTCAGGGGTTCGAATCCCCTAGGCTCCATTGTAACCGGTACCGCGATTAGGGCGTCGGCCTGATCTCCGCGGCGGTTCTAAACCAAAGCGATGTTGCAATTCGTCCGGCAGAGCCAGCGCTTTGGTCTTGTTACCAGCAATGCCGCCACGTAACCGATTGGCCGATCGCTTCCGAATTTCCGTGTGACAATAGCCGCCTGTCAGCGCAGCGGTTTCTCCTCTACAGCTTTGGTGACAGAGGACGTTGCCTTTTGCGTGACCCCACCTTAATCGGCCAGCTTCGGGGCCAGAGACGCAAGAAGCTTTTCGAAGCGCGGATCGCCCCGGAGCGGGTCCCAATAAGGCAGCAGCTTCAATTGACCGTAGCTGACGTAACCCGGAAGCCGGGCCGCGAGGGCGAGTTGTTCGCACGCCAGATCCTTCTCGCCAACCCAGGCGGCGATGATGGCGCAGTGTTCGATCATGTGTACGCCATTGGTGGAATCCTTTGAAACGGGAAGTAACTCGATGGCTCGCTGACCTTCGCGTAGCGCCTCCTCTTTTCGCCCAAGACCGGCGTCGATTAAACCCAGGATGCAAAGTGCCGGGCCATAATTTGGCTGCGCTTGCACGCGCTTCTCTTGTTCCATGCGAGCGGCAGTAAAAGCTGCGCGCGCTTTAGAGTCATCCTTTGTCATGCGTGCGATTAAGGCCTCGCCAAACGCGCGACTGAGTTTTACCGCGTCGTTACCAAAGTAGTTTTCACCAAGTGCCTCCAATGCGGCCTCTGCTGCACTGGCATCACGCTCAGCCAGCGCGCAAGCGAACCAACTGTCCGCCACGGTCGGAACCGCACCGGGATTCTCCACTCGAATCGAGTCGATAAATTCGTGCAATGGGCGCGGATCGGCTTTCCACTCAAGATCAAGACGTGTTCGCGCTACTCTCGTGTCAACAGCGTTCGGATTAATGGCGAGACAGCGATCCAGAACGGCAGCTTCTTCGGCGTAACGCCGCAAAAGACCATTCCTGAGCGCTGCATGCTGAAGAAGATAGATATTGCGCGGATCCAGTTGGAGAGCGCGCTCCAGATTGCGCAAGCCTTCCTCATACTTTCCCTGGCGAGCTTGGACGGCGCCGGTCAACTCGAAGATTCGCGGATCGTTCGGTAATGTTCGGCGGGCGCTATCGAGCTCAGCAAGCGCTCCATCGTAGTCGAGCCGGCCGCGATATAAATTTTCGGCGCTCGCAAGGTGGGCTTCGCCTGCATCGGGACGGATACGAAATGCAGCCTGGATAGCAGTTTCTGCCAATGCGAGCCGCGCGGGCGTATGATCCAAGCCCAGGAAATAGAGTTCGTCGTGCGTATAAGCCAGTTGGCAATAAGCAAGGAAGAACGACGGATCACGCGCCACCGCTTGATTGAGAAAGTCAATCGCTTGACGGAATTTTTGTTCCTCGCCAGTACTCATGGTTGTCAAAAGGACGAGAGACTTGGCCCGGTTATAGAGAAGGAATGCAGTAAGGTCGGTTGTGGGCGGTTGTGCTATCGCAGTTTGCTCGCTAACCGAAAGCTTTGCCTGTAACTGGTCGGCGATCGCTCTGGCGATATCACTCTGTATCGCGAAGACATCGGCCAGGTTGCGATCGTAGCTTTGCGCCCAGAGATGTGCATCCGTGCGCGTATCGACTAACTGCGCGTTAACTCGAACACGATTACCGGAGCGCTGGACACTTCCTTCCAGCACATGGGCCACCCCGAGTTGCTCGCCGATCTCACGCAGATCACGCGTGATCCCGCTCTTATACTCCATCACTGAAGTCCGGCTGATCACCTTCAGGCCCCCGATTCGGGCTAGGGCGGTCAGAATTTCATCCTGAACGCCATCCGTGAAAAAGCCGTTATCCGGGTCCCTGCTCAAATTTTCAAACGGCAGCACTGCAATGCTCTTCTGCGGCGCGGGAGTCTTAGGCGTAATGAGTTGCTCTCGCGCGAGCCAAAT
>JAICXG010000346.1 GCA_025980625.1 Chthoniobacterales bacterium | reverse complement strand
ATTAAGGCTCACCGTCACTGAGATGGAATTCCGGTCGCTCCCTCTGCTGACAGTAGCAGGTATCTCCTTTGTTGGTTTTGCGGTTCTGTTGACCTGCGTCGTCGTCGCTCTTTTGCGGAGTAACAAGAGACAGTTCGTTGCAACTGGCCGATTGGTCGCGGAACAGGAGTTTGACCTACCGGCGATGTCCCTGCTTCTCCTGCTCGAAGTCCCTCGCTTTGGTTCTGACTTTCGCGATCTGCAATTTGAGCTTATCGGCCAACCGGCTGATAAGGTCATCACCTTGAGCTATAACCTCTTCGGCGCGCGGGGAGCTGTGTATGGAGTAACTACCATGCGGGTGCCAATTGGTCGTCTAACTCTTCAGCGGTCCGGTCGCTATCTTGTGCGCGTCCACGGTTTGCGAGCGGGCGCCGAGGACACCCGCTCCCGGATTCTGTTTTCACGGCCATACCTTGGCCGGATGATCGTGCAGATCATTGCGATCGTCTCGTTTGCGATCGGGCTTCTGCTCAGTTTGTTGCTCGGTCTGTGGCAGGTATTTCCGCCGCGAAGTTAGTCGCTACTAGTATCCCTCGGTTACCGGGATTTTGCGTCCTCCTTCGGCGGGAATGACATCTTTTACCACTTGCGTTCTCGTCGCCCCGGTTGCAGTCGTCGTGGTTCTTGTCGTGCGGGATTGATCGTGCGTGACGCACCCTCCGAGGCCGACCGCGACCATCAAAGAAGCGCCGAGCACAGCGATGTTGGTTCGCTTCATACTAAGAAATCGCAGCCGGGTCGTCCTTTGGTTCGCCCTGGATGCTAAGAGTCGCGCTCGCCCTTAATGTATTCTTCGACGCGCCGATACGCCTCGTCGTCGCTCATCTGCACCGGCGGATGTTTGGAAAAATAAGCCGAGGCGGACTGCAACGCCCCTTTCTGGCCGCGATCGAGCGCAAGCTTGACACACCGGATGGCATCGATCGCGACCCCGGCGGAGTTAGGCGAATCTTCGACCGAAAGTTTCAAATCGATCTCCATCGGGACATCGCCAAAGAGCCGGCCTTCCATGCGAATGAAACAAATCTTGTTATCCCGCTGCCACGGCACGTAATCGCTCGGCCCGATGTGGATGTTCTCCTCAGTTAGTCGTTTCCCGATAACTGATTGCACCGCCTCCGTCTTAGAGGTCTTTTTCGATTGCAGCCGGCGCCGGTCGAGCATGTTGAGAAAATCTGTGTTGCCACCGGTATTCAGTTGATAGGTGCGCTCGACCTTGACGCCGCGTTTGCGGAAGAGGTCGACAACCGTGCGATGGAGGACGGTGGCGCCGAGTTGCGCTTTGATGTCGTCGCCGAGAAGGGGCAGGTTTTTCTCTTCGAATCGCTTCACCCAGACCGGATCGCTCGCGATGAAAACCGGGATGTTGTTAACGAAAGCCAACCCCGCCTCGAGCGCGCAGGCGGCATAAAAGCGGGTCGCTTCCTCCGAACCGACCGGCAGATAATTCAGCATGATCTCGGCGCCCGACTCGCGCAGCTCGTCGATGATTTCCTCGCGCGTCGACTCCTTTTTGAGCGGTTGAAAACTGCGGAGCGGCTCATGTTCGCGCATGTGCGCGGGATAACCATCGAAGACGCAGCCCATCTTTACGATCGCACCAGTGGTCGGGACGTTGCCGCAGAATACTTTCGTGCAATTGGGTGGCGCGAAGATCGCCTGATTAACATCAAGGCCGACCTTGCGCCGGTCGATATCAAAGGCCGCGACGACCTGGACGTCACTGGGCCGGTACGGACCGATGAGGCTGTGCATAAGGCCGACCGCGGCGCCGTTATTGGGTGTGTCGTGATAAAAGCTGATTCCCTGCACGAGCGAGCTGGCGCAATTGCCCACCCCGACAATAGCGATTCGGATTTTGTTCATTTGGCTGATGAAAGCCGCCAGATTGCCCCGTCCTCCCGCGCCGGGCAACGCAAAATTCACAACGATTTAGCTTTCCGCTCCGAAGCGGCCGCTCATGCGATGAGTCTGGAAATTGCCTGTTCAGTGCCCCGGTGATCGGGCATGCTGAATCGATGCCGCGTTGTCCCTGGGCTACGAGTGAGCCGAACATCACCTACCACGACGAAGAATGGGGCGTGCCGGTGCACGACGATCGCAAGCTCTTCGAGTTTCTCATTCTCGAAGGCGCACAGGCGGGTCTGAGTTGGACCACGATCCTGAAGAAACGCGAGAACTACCGCAACGCCTTCGATGGCTTTCGTCCGGAGAAGGTTGCCCGTTACGGGGCACGCGATGTGAGACGGCTGCTCGCCAATCCCGGAATCGTTCGTAATCGGTTGAAAATCGCGGCCGCCATTGGGAACGCGAAAGCGTTACTCACCGTGCGCGAAGAATACGGAAGCTTCGCT
>JAICXG010000294.1 GCA_025980625.1 Chthoniobacterales bacterium | reverse complement strand
TCACCGGCAGTGGCGTGGCGGCAACGATCTCGCGGATGTGCGCCAGCATCTCGTCGCGCGGCACCTCGCCATCGGCACGGCCGCGGCTGAAGGCGAACCCGGCCGAAGTGGTGGCCAGCGCCTCGAAACCGAGATGGTGCAAGTATCGCGCGGTCCCTGGGTCCCAGGGGTTGGGTAAGACAAAACAGCCGGCCGAATGCAGACGGTGGAATTCGCGAATTGCAGTGCGCTGCGATTGGGAATGATCATTCATCGGCTAAGTTTTACCCCGCAGGATCAACTGCGCCATCGCGCTTCGGCGCTTAAAATCTCTTGAAGCGCGCTCCGGCAGTGCTTTCAGACTACAACCATTTCTATGTTACCCGAAAAAGAGCTAGCTCGGCGCGATCCCAAACTGGCGGCGTTGATCGCGCAGGTCGGCCCATTTACTGTCCGTGCAGCCGGACTCGTTAGGCCATTCCACGCCCTGGCGGAATCGATCGCCTATCAGCAACTCAGCGGCAAAGCGGCTGCGACGATTTTCGGGCGCGTCCGGGCGCTTTATCCGAGGCGCAAGTGGCTTGCGCCGGAGTTGGTGCTCGCGACTTCCGACGAGAATCTCCGCGGCGCCGGCCTTTCGCGGAACAAGGTCGCGGCGATCAAGGATCTGGCGGCAAAGACACTTGACGGCACGGTGCCGCGGGCGGCGGCGTTGGGTACAATGAGCGATGAGGAAATCATTGCCCGTCTGACTACGGTGCGCGGGATCGGCCGCTGGACGGTCGAAATGTTGTTGCTCTTCGATCTTGGCCGTCTCGATGTCTGGCCGGTGGATGATTACGGAGTGCGAAAAGGTTACGCCAGAATCTTTGGTAAGAAAGAGGTGCCGGCCCCAAAGGAATTGCTGGCAATTGGCGAGCGGTGGCGGCCCTATCGTTCGCTCGCAGCCTGGTATTTTTGGCGGGCTTTAGAATTGCCTAACGAGTGAAGCGTGCCAGCGCACTCGTGCATTACCATCCGAGCCATCTCCTCTTGCCCATTTCTCGCTTCCTCCTTACCCTCGCGCGATGAAAATTCTCGTCACGGGCGGCGCCGGCTTCATCGGGTCGCACCTGGTCGAGAGATTGCTCGCGGCCGGGCATGGGGTCTCGGTGCTCGACGATTTCAACGACTTTTACGATCCGCAAATCAAGCGTGCTAACATCGCGTCGGTCGCCGGCGATATCACGGTCCACACCGCCGATCTGCGCGAAGCCCGAGCGGTCAATGAGATTTTTGAGCGCGAGAAATTCGACGCGATTGTCCACCTTGCCGCGCGCGCCGGAGTGCGGCCTTCGATCGGCCACGCGCAACTGTATTACGACACAAATGTCAGCGGCACCCTGCACCTGCTGGAAGCGGCGCGACGAGTTGGGAT
Organism: Chthoniobacterales bacterium; assembly: GCA_025980625.1. Taxonomy (GTDB): domain Bacteria; phylum Verrucomicrobiota; class Verrucomicrobiia; order Chthoniobacterales; family UBA10450; genus JAICXG01. The sequence goes on along the minus strand of JAICXG010000294.1, from coordinate 1,963 downwards.
TGACCGTTTCATTTTTGCCTCGAGCTCGTCGGTTTACGGGTTGTCGAAAACGGTGCCTTTTTCCGAGGAGCTGCATCTCACCCAAACGGTCAGTCCCTATGCCGCGACGAAAATCGCGGGTGAATTTCTCTGCTCGACTTATTCGCATCTCTACAGAATGCGCGTCGTGGCGCTGCGTTTTTTCACGGTCTATGGGCCGCGCCAGCGCCCTGATCTTGCGATCCACAAATTCACTCGCCGGATCTGGAAGGGCGAACCGATCGAGCAATTCGGCGACGGCACGACGCGACGCGATTACACCTACATTGACGATATCATCCAAGGGGTAATGGCGTCGCTTAGTTACGATGGTCCACTCTTCGATGTTATTAATTTGGGCGAAAGCGAAACCATTCAGCTACTGGATCTGATCGCCGCGATCGAGGCGGCGCTCGGCCGCAGGGCGAAGATCGAAGAACTGCCGGAGCAGCCTGGCGACGTGCCGCTCACCTGCGCCGATATCTCAAAAGCGCGCCGCCTGCTAGGTTATCAGCCGACAACGCCGCTGCGCGTCGGGCTGCCGCAGTTCATCGAGTGGTTTCACCAGATGCGCGCCCGCACCTGACATAGTCGCGGCGACATCGCGCAGTTTTATCGCTGCTCTTTGTCGCCGCCGAATCTCCGCTGCGCGCGATCAGCCGAGCCCCATCGAGTCGAGCAAATCGCTACGGATATGACCATCAGCCGTCAGGCCATTGGCTCGTTGATACCTGCGGATCGCCGCCCGGGTCTCGTCACCGATTACGCCATCGATGCTCCCGCGGTAGTAACCAAGCCTGGCCAAATGCTGCTGCACCCGCTCGGTCATGGAGACATCCTTGCCGCTTTCGTTTGTTGTGCGGGGCGGATTCGCCATTCGCCCTTCGTAGACGCCTCCCTGCGGAGCGTAATAGACCGGTGGCGGGTACGGCGGATAGTAGTAGCCATACGGATAGCCCCAGTAGGAATAACCCCAGAAGGGATAACCGCCGTAAAACGGCGCAAATCCACCGAAGAAGAAGTTCACGTGTCCGCCTCGGCGAAAGTTGCCGTGATTGAATGAGCGGAACGGCGGATGCATACCGCCGCCGCGCCGTTGGGCGTCCGCAGGAGCAGCCAAAACCAGCAGGCCTGCCGTCGCCAGAACAACCGTCAGAATTCGCATTGTTTTCATGATCAAATCCCCTGTTTGTCTCTACTTTCGCGTAACACCAGCATCTTTGCCTGCCGGCTCCGAACCGGCAAGCTCAAAGCTTACGCTACCGATCAGAATAATAGCATAGCAGCGGTCTTTTTCCGCTTTTTTCCGCAGCTGCAAACGCCTATTCTCCCGGTTCTGTTCCGCCATGCCAGGTGTCCGTAAAGCCGCCGTCGTCCTTGCGATCGTTCTTTGCCTAACGACCGCGAGTACGCGTTCCGAACTCATTCCGCGGAGTGTCAGCAGTTCGCGCCAGTTCATTGTCTACGGGGGCGATCTGGCATTGCGCGGCGCGATCTGCGACCTGGCCGAGCGGACGAAATCAAATCTCCTTCATCTTCTCCAAATCCGCGACGACTGGAAGATTTCGTTAGTCGTTAGGCTGGAGTATCCGCAGGCTAATTTCCCCGATGCCGCGCCAGCGCAATTCGACGTCAGCCAGCTCGGCTACGGTTTGAAGCTACAGCTTAACTTTCTCCTCACGCGCGACCTCGACCCTCGAGAGATCCAGCGGGAATTGCTTCGCGCGATTTTCGTCGAAATGATCTACCGCGATCGCGGCAATCTTCCTGCCGGTTCGGTCTACGTCGCGCCGCCTGATTGGTTCCTCGAGGGCGCGGTCGAGTTGCAACCCGGAGCCGACAGCGACGAAAGCGCGCGCCTTCTTCAAAGCATGTTGGACGCAAACAAGCTCACGCCATTGGAAGACGTCGTTAGGCAAGATGGCACCCGGCTCGATCCGCCCGC
>JAICXG010000218.1 GCA_025980625.1 Chthoniobacterales bacterium | reverse complement strand
TCGAGAAAGTGATAATAAAAACCCCGATAACCGGTCGCGTCGGGCGCGTCGCTCTGCTCGCTGTTCCAGAAAAAACGCAAAGTGACAAGGGTGCGCTCGACGGCTTCGGCGCGCGTCAGGTACCCGCGCTCGACGCCGATCGGATAAGCCGTGAGCGCGAACCCTATGGCGGTAATGCTGGCGGCTGAGTCTTGCTTGGTGTTATCCGGCACCATTCCGTTGTCGCGATTGGTCTCTTTCAGAAAATACCCGAACGTGGCCTTTTGCAGGCCGGCCAATTCTTTCCCGCCTAACGAGGATTGCTTTATTTGTTCTTTCACTTGTCTTTTGAAGGTTGCGCCGGCGAATACTTAAGGGTGATGGCCGCCACGGCGTGCGGCGGTAAGGCGAGTTCGAACTGGACGCTCTCATCTGCATACTTCCAGGGGTGCGGCTCTGGCGTCAGGCGGGAAGCCGCTTGCAATTGCTCGACCTCGAGCGCCTTCAGATATTCCGGCTCTCCCATCTCGCGCCAGAGGCGACGCGGATTCGCGTGCTCCTCATCGATGCGCTGGACGAAGATAGAGCTTGGCTCACTGGATTCGGCAATGCGCACCCGCACCTGCTCGGTCTTAATCGAGTGACGCGGCAAGACGTGATTGGTGAGCAGCACGGTGAGAGAATCTTCTTTGCGAATAGCCCACACATTCACTGTCTCATGGATTCCATCCACCAGTAACTGCTCGGTGCCGAGTTGGTGGAGTAAGTCATACGCGCGATAAACCGGTTTCGGAATACCGTGCAAATTGAGCAGACCGAAGCCGCCATGAAATGGCGTCGAGGGGAAATAGTTCTCCTCGAAGATGTCTGTGAATGTCCAAAAGCTATAAGCCTCCACGAGCCCATTTGTTTCCAGCACTGTCTTAGCGACGAACGCCGCCGCGTAAGGCTCGTCGTGCCGCGGATCGCGCGGGTTCGAAGAGGCGTTCCACTCGGTGTAATAAACCGGCTTGCCGGCCGCGCGCCGGAATGTGTCCTGTGCTTGTTCCCGCAGAATGCCGCGGCGGCTGTTAGCTAACTGCGTTTCGGTATCGTCGCCTTCGTTCCCCAGCGCATCGGTCGGGTAATGATGCGTGCTTACGAAATCCGCCCGCACTTTTTTCCTGGCGCAAAAGGCGAGGAACTCTTCGATCCACGCATTCTTCGCGGTCGCCGGGCCGCCGACTTTGAGCGCGGCGTCCACACTCTTGATTGCTGCGGCGGTTTCAGCGTAGAGCTTGAAATAGTCCGCCTGCGTGCCCTTCCAGAAAGCGGGCAGGTTCGGCTCGTTCCAGACCTCGAAGAACCATTCTCTCACTTCCGCCGCGCCATAGCGTTGGACACAGTGCCGGGTAAACTTTTTCACTAACTCGCCCCAGCGCTTGTATTCTTTCGGCGGCGTGACGTTGGCGCGGTAATGAAAGACTGTCTTGTGTCCGGAGGCGAGTGCTTCGGGCATGAAGCTCAGTTCAACGAACGGCTTCATCCCGATCGAGAGCAGAAAATCGAAAATCTGGTCGGCGTTGAAGAATGAATAGAGCGGCTCTCCGTTGTGCTCGATTAACGTGCCGACGTCGTCAGAAAAGAGACCGTGGAAACGAACATAGCGGAATCCCAATTCCTCGTGACAGCGTCGCAGTTGCGCCTGCCAGTCGGCGCGCAACGCAAGCGGCGCGTGACCGCTCCCGACCGTATGCTCCCAGGAATGGCGGAGCGGTGTCGTGCTCTCAGAAAGTCTACAAAAAAATTCAGGCATATGTTCGTGTCTCAAAGTCGTCGGAGAATCCTTCCTCTCGACGCTCGCGGATTTATCGCCAGTTCGGGTTTCGCATTGCCGCCGCTTGACGGGCTAATCCTGCGCCAATCCGCCGGCCTTTACGACCTTCGTTCCAGAAATTCCTTTAGGACCAGCGCCTCATTGTGCTCTTGATCGCGCGCGCCGTAGATTAGAGTCAGTGTTCCTTCTTTAATCTTGCTCCTTAACAATTCGAGTTGGTCGGTGTGACCTTTGAGCTCGGTTTGATAGCGCGCGCGAAAGCTGCGCCATTTCTTCGGATCGTGGCCGAACCATTTCCGAAGCTCTGTGCTCGGGGCGATCTCTTTCAACCAGAGATCGACCTTCGCCTTTTCCTTGGTCAGGCCGCGCGGCCAGAGCCTGTCCACCAGAATGCGGAAGCCGTCGTCCTTGCGTGGCGCTTCATACACCCTCTTTAGTTTTAATTCGTGTCTCACTCTTACCTTCCGTCTTATCGTTGTGAACAAGAAATAAGTCAACCTATATTTTGACTAATAGCCATCGATGATGTCTTATTGCACTGTGTCCGATTTCAATCCCATTCGTGAACCTGCTAGCCCACGAACACTCCGTTGAAATGAGGACCGCATTTACGAGCCTGGTTCTTTGCCTCTTTTGCGTCGCGGCTGGGGCGGCGGAAAAGGTGTCGCTGATTAAGATCGATGGCACGATTGGTCCCGCGACCGCGAGTTACATTTCGCGCAGCATCGAGCAAGCGCAGGCGCAGAACGCGCAATGTCTCGTCATTGAACTCAACACGCCCGGCGGCTTGCTCGATTCGACGCAAAAGATCGTGCAGAGCTTCCTCGGTTCGCCCCTGCCGGTGGTGGTCTATGTCGCTCCGACCGGCGCGACCGCGACCAGCGCCGGCTGTTTCATTACCATCGCGGCGAGCGTTTCGGCCATGGCTCCCGCGACGACGATTGGCGCGGCACACCCAGTCTCGTTAGGCGGCAATCCGATCGGTGGCGAAGAGAAGACGGACGACACCATGAAGAAAAAGCTGGAAAACTTTTCCGTGAGCTACATCGAGACGATCGCGGCGCGGCGCAAACGCAATGTCGAGTGGGCGAAGTCAGCGGTAAGAGATAGTGCCTCGATCACGGCGGAGAAGGCGCTCGAGTTAAAGGTGATCGATCTGATCGCGCCTGATCTGCCGGCCTTGTTACAACAACTGAACGGACGCGTCGTGGATGGTAAGACGCTTAAGACCGCAGGCGCGGAAGTTTCCGAGATCAGGATGTCGTCCTCCGAGCACGTCTTCCAAAAGCTCTGGCGACCGGAGGTGATGTTTGTCCTTATGCTGATTGCCATCTACGGGATCATCGGCGAATTGACGATGCCGGGCGCAATCCTGCCCGGCGTGGTGGGGACGATCGCCCTCATCCTCGCGCTCTACATGTCGGCGATTCTGCCGGTGAATGTGACCGGCCTCGCCTTGATCGGGCTCGCGCTTCTGCTCTTCCTTTTCGACATCTACGCGCCGACCCACGGCATACTCACGGCCGGCGGAATCATTTCTTTTCTGATCGGCTCGCTCATGCTCTTTAACCGCGCCGATCCGCTCTTTCGTTTGTCGCTCAGCTACATTATTCCGGCGACTCTCATCACTGCTGCTTTCTTTATTTTCGTTTTTGGAAAAGGTCTGCGCGCGCAAACGCTGCCGGTAAAGGTGGGAGTGGACACGATGATCGGGCAAACCGTTGCCGCGCTAACTCCGATCGACTCGCGCGGCGGCCGGATTTTCATCGAGGGAGAGAATTGGAATGCGGTCAGCGACACCCCGATCGAGCAAGGCGCGCTGGTCCGGGTGCTAGGTGTAGAAGGCTTAACCTTAAAAGTAACAAGCAAGGAAAAATAAAGTCATGTCATTACTCGAATCACTCCCGCGGTTAGCTGGCTGGATCATTCCGCTCATTATTCTCGCCGTCATCATTCTCCCGCAGATGATCCGGATTCTGCGCGAATACGAGCGCGGAGTGATTTTTCGCCTCGGGAAATTAGTCGGCGCGAAAGGGCCGGGGCTGATTTTCCTTATCCCGATCGTCGATCGAATGGTCCGAATCGATTTGCGCGTCGTCACCATCAACGTCGAGCGCCAGGAAATCATGACCCGCGACAACGTGCCGGCGACGGTCGATGCGGTGGTCTATTTCCGCATCGTCGATCCAGCCGCCGCGGTCGTGAAAGTGGAGGACTTCCTCAAAGCGACTTCACTTATCGCCCAGACGACCCTGCGCAGCGTGCTCGGCCAGGCGCCACTCGATGATCTGCTTTCGCAGCGCGACTCAATTAATCAGACGTTGCAGGACATCATCGACAAACAAACCGAACCGTGGGGCGTGAAGGTCACGGTGGTGGAAATGAAAGACGTGGTCCTGCCCGACACGATGAAGCGCGCGATGGCTAAGCAGGCCGAGGCGGAACGCGAGCGGCGCGCCAAGGTCGTCAATGCCGAGGGCGAATTTCAGGCTGCCGAAAAAATGGTGCAGGCCGGCGCGATGATGAGCAAAGAACCGATCGCGCTCCAACTGCGTTTCCTGCAAACCATGCGCGAGATCTCGAGCGAGCATAACACCACCACCTTCTTCCCCGTTCCGATCGATCTCTTCGCGCTCTTCACGAACAAGAACGGGCCGCCAAAGCTGTAGAGATCTGCCGAAATTGCCGTCACCGTCGGTAACCGAAAATGGACGACAGAGTAACTTCTACGCCTAACGAATTGTAAGGCTAAAGTACGAACGTGGCCACGAGAGTTATTCAGGATAAGTATGGCACGCTTACTGTCGGTTAATGTCGGGCTTCCGAAAGATATCGCGTGGCGTGGAGAGACCGTCCATACAGCAGTCTGGAAGCGTGCCGTCGCCGGACCGCGGATGGCGCGGCGCCTCAATCTCGATGGCGATGGACAGGGCGACCTGATCGGCCACGGCGGCGAGCATCGGGCTGTCTTCGTCTACCAGATCGAGTGCTACCGCTACTGGGAGCGGGAGCTCGGCAGGAACGATTTCACCTT
>JAICXG010000177.1 GCA_025980625.1 Chthoniobacterales bacterium | reverse complement strand
ACGCAATCAAATAACCAACAAACTAGAAAGCACTAAACATATGCTAACCAAACTCAACAAGAGTCGCGGGGGCTTCACCCTCGTGGAAATCATGATCGTGGTCGCGATCATCGCCTTGCTCGCAGCCATTGCCGTTCCCGGTTTCCTTCGGGCCCGGAAACGCTCGCAGGCAAGCCGTATCATTAACGATCTGCGCCTGATTGACGCTGCGGTCGATCAGTACGCGATTGAGAACAATAGAACCAGCGGATCGACGGTTACGGTCGCGCAGTGGACGGCGTATCTGAAGCAGGGCAGTATGCTCTACAACACGGGCCAAGACCTGTTCGGTGACACTTACGGTACTCAAACCGTCGATAGCCTGCCGAAAGTCCCGACGAGCGCTTGGAACACCCTGAGTGACGTCGCCGGCACCGACTTCTTCTCACCCTACGGTCCCTAGTAGGAGTCGACAATTGATTCGCCTGCCATCTCTGCTTGCGCCAGAGGTGGCAGGGAATCAGGTGTCAACTGTCTCTCCGGAACAGTCGCTCGTTGGAATCGAGATAATGACACTCGAGCAATTGGCCTCGACGCGAAAGCGCGCACGCCGCCTGGGCGACTTATTGCGCCCGATTTGGCGCTTACTGCAAAAGCCCTGGCTCTGCTGTCTGCTTCTCATCGCAGCTGGCAGCATGGCTCATGTGCCCGCACTGCAAGGGCCATTCCTTTGGGACGACACTTATCTCGCCCTCACCAATCCTTTCATTAAAAGCCCGCTCCTGATCTTTGAGAGCTTCCGTCATTATCTGTTTCTTGATTCTTACTCGCTTCATTATCGACCGGTGCAAAACATCTCCTACATGCCGGATTACTTCCTGTGGGGGGATAATCCTTTCGGGTTTCATCTTTCCAATGTTTTTTGGCATGTCGCGGCTGGTACGATGCTTTTTCTTCTCCTCCGGCGACTTCTCGCAGAGTTACCACGGACACAGCTATGTTCGAATCGCAGCCAGTTCATTGCTCTGCTAATCGCACTGCTCTGGGTTGTCCATCCGGTGCACAGCGCGGCGGTCGATTATGTCTCGGGGCGAGCGGATAGCCTGGCTTTTTTCTTTGCCGCTGCTGCCTGGCTGACGTTTCTGTGCGCGCGCCGTTCTTCCTCAGCGTGCAGACGCACCTTCATCTACGCGATCTCATTTCTTTTAGGTTTGCTTGCGCTCTGCTCACGCGAAACCGGAATCCTCTGGCTTATCTTGTTCCTTGTCTGGCAACTCTTTGTTAACCCGCAGATGAATCGAAGAGCAAAACTCATTATCGTTGCAGGCTGCCTTACGCTCACACTCGCTTACATCGGATTGCGACACTTGCCCTCACCACGTTCTCAGGTGCTAAGTGCGGCGGGCTGGCCTGCAGCTACACGCGCTGTTCTGATGCTCCGCGCACTTGGTGACTATGGCCGTTTGATGGTGTTCCCATCTAACCTCCACATGGAACGAACTGTGTTCAATCCCGCAGCGCTACGGGATTCATCTATGTGGGAAAGTAACTCTGGCGTTGAGTATCTTTCCATCGCCGGCCTGGGTTTTCTCGCCATCCTGATTTTTGGTCTCCTTCGGAAAGAAACCGGTCGCGAACTCCGGATCCTGGGTGCCGTCTGGTTTCTAGTTGCTTACGTGCCAGTTTCGAACCTCATCAACCTTAATGCGACCGTAGCGGAGCACTGGCTGTATCTCCCCAGCGTAGGATTCCTAATCTTTCTCGCTGGGTGTGCGCTCGCCCTGCCGCAGCGTTTGGATCGCTGGGTCCTGCCGCTTGTCGGAGCCTTCATCATTGGGTTAAGTGTGAGGAGTTACGATCGCAGTAGTGACTGGGCAAACTCGGAGAGGTTTTTCCGGCAGACACTTGCTGCGGGCGGTTCAAGCGGCCGCGCTGCGACCAACCTTGCCCTCGTCTACTCACGGCGGGGAGAGTATGCGCGGGCGGAAGAACTTTTGCGCCATGTCTTGCAGATCTCGCCAGACGATCCGATCGCGCGCAATAACCTGGCCGACGCCCTGCGCCACCTCGGGCGAAATGCCGAAGCGGAAAACATCCTGATCGCGACGAGCAAGGCGCGCGAACAAATCGCGAAGGATTATCCGCGCACCTGGGTAATCGCGGCAAACCTGGCGCGGCTGCGGCACGCGCAAAAGAACGACAGCGCGGCCTGCGTGATTCTCGATAAGGCGCGGCGGCAAGACCCGGACGTATGGGAGTTGGTCAGTTACGAAGGGGAATTACTCCGAGAAAACAAAGGCCCAGGGGCCGCGCAGCAGTTGGTAGAAGACTTTGCGCGGAGAAACTGGTGGCATTACGGCGCCGCTCTTGCTCTCGGGCGGATCTATGCTGAAAAGGGCCAGGTCACTGAAGCGATTGAGGCTCTTACCCGTGCGAGTCGCCTGGACTTGCACGAGGTCGAAGCGCTAAATCTGCTCGCGCAGATCAGGCTGCGCCAGCATCGTTTCCAGGACGCCTATCTTGCGCAACGCAGGGCGACCGATCGCCAACCGGATGCGCCGCGCCAGTATGTCTTGCTCTCTGATATTCTGCAAAAAATAGGCCGCCCCGGCGAGGCACACGACGCTCTCGCGCAAGTCAAACGTCTCCAAGACGCAGCCAGAGAGAACGGATCGCTGATCAACTGATCGGCTCGCGAAGCATTCTCCGGCCTTTGCTGCGTTGACAGCAGCAGTCGCCAGCCCGTACGATCGACAATCCGGACGCGGCCTATGCCTGCCAAGATTTTCACCGACAAACAGGTCGATCTCGCTCCGCTCCTTGAGAAAACCTGTGCCGTGATCGGTTACGGCGCGCAAGGCCGCGCGCAGGCTCTCAACCTGCGGGACAGCGGCATCCGGGTTGTCGTTGGCTTGCTGCCACGAAGTCGCTCACGGGTGATCGCGCGTAAGGACGGCCTTTGCCTGGCGAATACAGGACCGGCGGTGAAACAGGGCGATCTGATTTTTCTCGCGCTCCCCGATACAAAGATGGCCGCGATTTACGAGGCAGACATCGCTCCGCACCTGCGCGCCGGGCAGGCGCTGCTTTTCGCGCACGGTTTCGCGATACATTATCGGACGATTGCTCCGCCTAACGACGTCGATGTCGTGATGGTGGCGCCGAAAGGCCTCGGGCCGATGGTGCGAACGCAGTTCATACAGGGCAGAGGCGTGCCCTGTGCCATGGCGGTGGCGCAGGACGCAACCGGCCATGCGCGTCAACTGGCCCTGGCCTACAGCAAGGCGATCGGCGGAACGCGTGCGGGAGTTTTTGAAACGACCTTCCGCGAGGAAACAGAGGCGGATCTTTTCGCCGAACAGGCGGTCTCCTGCGGCGGGATGAATGCACTGGTGCGAGCAGGCTTCGAAACTCTCGTCGAGGCCGGATATCAGCCGGAGACGGCCTACTTCGAATGTCTGCACGAGTTGAAGTTCCTCGTCGACCTGATGCATCGCGCCGGGATCAGCGGAATGCGCGAACAAATTTCGGAAACAGCGAAGTGGGGCGACATCTCGGTCGGGCCGAAGATTATCGACGCTTCAGTTAAAAAAAGAATGAAGCAGGCACTCGCCAAAATCCGAAGCGGAGAGTTCGCGCGGGGTTGGCTGCGCGAGACGCGAACAGGCAAAAGACGCTACGAGCGACTGTTGTCCGAAGCGAAGAAAGGGCCGATCGAGCGTGTCGGCGAACGCCTCCGCGGCCTCACGCCTTGGCTGGAGGAAAATTCCTAGCTCCCACCGAACATGCCGTCGGAAACGGCACTCAGCCGCCGCGCCACCCGGCGCCCTGCCCTCCTCTCTCGCCTAACGAGAGACGGTCTCGCCTCGTCCGATGATTTCGATCGGTGTTGGTGTCGTAATCACACCGCCGATGACGTAGCTGATCGGCCGGGGAATAGCCGAAGCCGAACTCAGAATATAGATCTTGATGACCTTCTGCTTCGGCACCGCCTGAGCCACGTTCGGGCGCGTGTTCGTTTCCTCCCGATAAATAGTCGGGCCGGCGAATGCTGCGGTAGTCAGCATCGCGCCAAGGCAGCAACCCACTGCCAATCGAAACCATCCGCTACTTGTTTTCATACCGCAATTGTGCGCCCGTTACCCACTCTCGCGCAAGTAAATGTTGCGAACGTCGAAACCGACACTTCCGGCTATTCTTCCCACAAAAAATGTTCCAGCCGCAATTGCGTCAGACGCGCCTTGGCTTCCTCGCTGCGCGTCCCTCCGATGGCGGCGAGTTTTTGATACACGGCCACCGCCGCCTTCCAGTCCTTCGCCTCCTCGAGCAGATGCGCGGCGTTGAAACCGGCCTTGTAAAACCAGAAAAATTCGTGCTGCGCCTCGGGCCGCCCGCCGGCTTCGATCACGCCATAGTAGGTCGTTAGGGCAGCAGTCTTGTTGTTCAGCTTTTCGAGCGCTTTGCCTTTTTTGAATTCCGCCTGGTTGCGCCAAAATGGTGGCGCGCCCGGTTCGCTCGCGAGCTGCTCGTAAAACTCGAGCGCGCGCCGATAATTCTCCGGATCAGCCGCGCCCATGTCGTAATAAATGTCGCCTTTGCCGCAAAGCGCTTCGCGCCGTTCCGCCGGTTTCGCCTCGTGCTTCAGGACCTCATCGTAGAGCGCGAGCGCTTCGGTGTTTTTGCCAAGCCGTCGTTCGATCGTAGCCTCTTCATTACGCGCCGCCCACTTCAGATCGCCGCCCAGTTTCACCACCTGGTCGAGCAAAGCGAGCGCGTGATCGAGCGCGGTCGCACCCATGCTCGACATGGCCGAGCGGGCGGCGAAAAAGAGCGCTTTCTCCGCCAGAGGTGCTTCCGGTTTTTGCTGCGCAAGTAATTCAAATTGCGTCTGCGCATTGGCAAAGTCACCGCGTCGATAGTAAGCCTCGGCAAGCTTCATCCGCACTTCGGCTGCAGAACGCGAATCGGGATGACGCGCGAGAAATTGGCTGGCTGCCGCGATTACTGTGGCTTCGTTGCCCGAGGGTGCAGAGTCCTCGATCCAGATTTGCAGATAATCGGCGCGTTCGAGCGCGACCGGCGTCGGCTTTGCCTGTCGCGCCCGCGCCAGATCATTCCGCGCGGCGTTTAGGTCGGGACGCTGGGCGTGAAACGCCAGTTCGGCTAGCGCCACCCACGCTTCGGAGCGACGCACACTTTGCGGAAAATCGGCAATAAATTTTCGCAGCGTCGCCGTCGCCTCCGCTTTGCCTTGCGCTGCCTGCACCAATCCCTCTTCGAGCAGCAGTTCGCCCTGGATTGAACGCGCGCCCGGATCGTTGCTGATCTTGCGATAATCGGTGGCAAAATCGTTCTGCCGGTCCAACCGCAGCCAGCATACCGCGGCATTGAACAGCGCCTCGCCGGACCGGCTCGAGGATTCCTGCGCGAGGCGGTCGTAAATCGAAGCGGCTTTCTCGAGCTCTCCCCGGCGATACTGCGCCTCTGCGATCAGCCATGCCGCTCGCTCCTGCAACGCCGGCGGCGCATTCTGCGCCTTGATTGCTTCTGCGGCCACAATCGCCGGCTCCCATTCCCCGCTCGCGAGATGAAGTTGCGCCAGCTCCAGGTCGGCTTCGCCTAACGACGGAGCTCGGACGTCGCCCCGGCCCAGTTCCGCAAGCAGCGCAATCGCCTTGTCGCGATTGCCGGAGCGCAATTCGCTGCGCGCAAAATACCACTGTGCGAGCGCCTGGCGCGGCTGCGCCGAATCGCGCATCCAGCGCTCCAGCTCATGGGTGGAAGGTTTGCGTTCCTTTTGGTAAAGCTGATCGAGCTTGGCAAAGACTGCCGGT
>JAICXG010000120.1 GCA_025980625.1 Chthoniobacterales bacterium | reverse complement strand
TCGGGAAATTCGGATCGGAGCTGGAGAAAGATTCGGCCGAGAATCGCTTCTTCGCCCGGATGAGTGCTGCCGGCGAAAAGGATGCGTCGATTTTGCAATCCGAGCTTCTGCAAAACGCTGCGCGGGAGCTCCGGGCGCGGAGCGACATCTTCGGGATCGAACTTGATGCTGCCGACGGCATGGATGCGATCGGGTCTCGCGCCTAACGATTCCCAGCGCGCGACATCTGCCGGCTCCTGCACGCAAATCAAATCAAGCCGGCGGAAGAATGGCCTGACGAAGAGATTGAATTTGCGGAAACGGTTCTCCGAGCGCGCAGACAAACGGGCATTAATCAGGGCGAGCGGAATTTTTCTGTGATGCGCGATGGCGGTGAGATTTGGCCAGATCTCCGCCTCGACAAGAATGATCCGAGCCGGCCGAATAAAGGAAAAAGCGCGGCGCATGATCGGCCAGAAATCGAGCGGCGTATAGAGCACCTCGATCCATTCCGGCGTGATACGATTGGCAAGCGCGAACCCGGTCGTGGTGGTGGTGGTGAGCGCGACCTGCAACTGCGGCTCGCGCTCCTTCATTTTCGCGGCCACTTTCAACGCAATCATGACTTCGCCAACGCTCACCGCGTGCATCCAGCTATGGCGCTGTTGCGCAAGCCGGGCGCGCGTTTGTCGGTCGTAGAAGCCCAGGCGCTGCCCGAATTTATTCCGGTAATTCCCGCGCCGGAACATCTTCACGATGTAACCGGGCAGGAAGAAGAGGAGCGCGAATGGGAAGAGCAGGTTGTAAAGGAGGCGGATCATTTCGCGAATTTCCGCTGGAGAAATATGGTTTCCGTCGCGCCGTAGGTCTTACGCCTGATAACGTTCCAAAAATCACTTTCCGGCAGAGGCTCGCCCGGGCGTTTCTCGAGAACAAAAAGTCCTTCACTCGTTAGGGAAATGGGCAGGCGCTCGTTGCGAAGGAGCAACTGGGTGAATGGATCGCCCAGTTTCGATATGGCGTAAGGTGGATCGGCGAAGATCAAATCATACGCTTCCGCTTTGCCGGCCTGACGGAGGAAATGAACAACATCCTGTCTGCGAACGCGACCGCTCAGGCCAGCCTGCGCGAGGTTGTGTTCGATCGCGCTGATCGCCTCGCGGTCGTTGTCGATAAAAGTGGCCGAGGCCGCGCCTCGGCTGAGCGCTTCGATCCCAAGCGCGCCGCTCCCAGCGAAGAGATCGAGGACGCGCGCGCCAGGCACGCGTTCGCCAAGACTCGAAAAGATCGCCGCCTTGACCCGGTCCATGGTCGGCCGGACGCCGCTTCCTGGGACAAGCAGGCGAATGCCGCCGGAGCTTCCGGCGATGATTCTCATGACTGAGGCGAAGGGGCAGGGCTAGATTCGTTAGGCGAGGCGACCGGAGTCACTTGCGGGGCCGATTCCCTGGATGGCATTTCGTTAGGCGAGCTTTCCGGCATCGGCGAAGGCGAGGCCTGCGGGCGCGGCTTTTTCCTTTTTGGATGGCTAAAGAGGCTGCTGATCACCCCGCCGAGGTCGCGCAGGTCACGGCCGACAAGTTTGTCCATCAGGTCGGTCTTGGGACGTTCGACTGTGCCGTTCACTTTGAAATCGATGGCGGCGTAATCGGACAATCCATTGACGGGCTGAAAATTCTCCCGGATAGGCGCAAAGAGCTGGCGGCGGATCTTATTATTGAGCGCGAGTTGCGCGTCGAGATGCAGTTTGCCGCGAAAGCCGATCGTGCCGGTCGCGGTCAGGCGAACGTTGGGCGAGCGCAGAAGCAGTTGGTCGACCGTTACGATTCCGGGACTGATGTGGTACTTGACCTCGGCCTGCTCGAGCTGGAGCTGCATCAATTCGTCGATCTGCAGAATCTGCCCGAGAGCGACGAGCAGGCTGTATTGTTGAACTTTACCGTCGCGCAGGATGATTTCGCCGCGGCCGCTGAGCGCGTTCGGGTCGGCTGTTTTGCCGGTCGCACTGAGAAAACCTTCGACCCGCCCCTGAAGCATCCCGGCGGGCCCACCGGCGTGGGTCAGCAGTTGGCCGGCTTGCAGATCGCGAAATTTCACCTCCGCGGTAAACGGTGTGTCTTCGGCCTGCAACTGCATCTCGAAGCGGCCGGTAATTAAACCACGGGCGGCGCGGGCGCTGATGTTGGAAAAGCTCAGCTCGGCTGGATCGTAATGGAGAGGCGATTCGAGATTCTCGATAAAGAAGCGTTCGCGCAACGAGATCTTGTCCACCTGCGCGTTGCCTTTGATCGCGGTTGCGGTGCGGAAGAAGGAATGGAAATCGAGGCCGAGGAATTTCGCGATCACTCGGCCGTTGGAATCGAGGAAGGTGAAATCGCCATCCTTGAGTGTGACGCGTTGAACTTCCGGGACAAAGACGGGCGCGTTCTTTGCGGCGCGAGGAGATTCGTTAGGCGACGCCGGACCGACGGTCGGGGCGGCAGCAATCGTCGGTGTGCGCGAGGCCGCCGCTGGCGCTAGTGGCGCAGGAGAGGACGCGGGCAAGCCGGTTGTTTTCTTCGCCGGCAATTCAGGGAGGCGCCATTTGCCGGCGGAGTTTTGGGCCCACACCACCACCGGTTTTATCAATTCGACCCGGCGAATCACCAGTTGCTCGCTAAAGAGCGACCAGAATTTTACCTTTAGTTGAAAGCTTTTTGCCTCGAGAAAATTGCCGCCAACCTTCTTCGACTCCTGCGGAATGGTAATGCCGTTGAGTTTCAAGCCGCCCCAGGGCGTGATGCTGATTTGCCGTAGTTGTAGCGGCGTGCCGAGGCGCTCGCTCAATTCCTGCTGGATACGGCGGTGCGTCCCCTGCGATTGGACGTAGAGATTGATGCCGAGCAAAAAAATACAAGCC
The DNA here is from genome assembly GCA_025980625.1 of Chthoniobacterales bacterium. Taxonomy (GTDB): domain Bacteria; phylum Verrucomicrobiota; class Verrucomicrobiia; order Chthoniobacterales; family UBA10450; genus JAICXG01. The sequence continues at coordinate 5,558 of JAICXG010000120.1, read as the reverse complement.
AGGAGGAGAACTCCGCCGACGAGCCAGAGCACGAACTGGCCGATTCGCTTCACCCCGGCACGGTATGCAAGCGCGGGTTGAAGAAAAGATGAATCCCGCCTAACAAATAACCGCTTTGCCAAAGACCTGCCTGATTCTAAACCCGACCGCCCGGGGCGAGCGCGCGCGGCATTGGACAAAACGGCTGCGCGGGATGTGCGACGGCGCGCTGTTTTGCGCGACGGCGCGCGCCGGCCAGGCCGAGGAATTGGCGCGGGTCGCGGTCGCCGAAGGCTTTGATCAGATCGTGGCCGCCGGCGGTGACGGAACGGTCAACGAAGTCGCCAACGGGATCGCCGGCGCCGACATCGCGCTTGGGCTCATGCCGATGGGCACAATGAATGTTTTCGCCAATGAGCTCGGCCTCCCGGTGCACGATCTCGGGCGCTGCTGGGATATTATCCAGGCTGCGCACTGCCGCTGCGTCGATCTGCCGATGGCGAACGAAAAGGTTTTTGTGCAGCTCGCCGGAGTCGGCCTCGATGCCCAGGTGGTGAAGGAAACGAGCCTGACTTTGAAACGCAATTTCGGGCCGCTCAGCTATCTCATTTCCGCCGCTCAAATCGCCGCGCGCAAACCGCCGCGGCTCTTCATCGAAGCAGAGGAAGCGCAGACCGAGGAAGGCTCATTCGTGCTCGTCGGCAACGGTCGCCGCTACGGCGGACCCTTTCCCTTCTTCAAACATGCACGGATCGATGACGGCCTGCTCGACGTTCTCGTCTTCAAGCAGCTGGGTTACATCGAAATCATTAAATACCTCCAGAACGTCTTCTTCTCGCCTACCATCACAACGCCCGAGGTGGAATACTTTCAGACGCAGCGCCTGCGGGTGAGCAGCGACGAAGAGGTGCCGCTCGAGCTGGATGGAGAACTGGTCGGCAGTTGTCCGGTGCAGTTCGCGCTGAAACCGCGCCGGCTGAAAGTGCTGGCGCCAGCCTAACGAATAAAGCCGCCTCGGCGCAGGACGGGTAAGCTCCCGCCATCGGCCTAGGAAGAAGCCCGAGGCGTCCGCTTCCCTTCATTCCCAATGACAAGGCAGAGGCCTTACGATATCCTTAAGCCATGCGTTTGTCGGGCCGACGAACTTCCGCCGATGCCAGGCGCTGGTCGCCTCCGCAACAGGTCGCACTTTTCTCCCTCATCGCCCTCAACGTGACGTTTTTTTCCGCGCAACTCGCGCTCGCAGCGGCTCGTCCCGGCGTGATTGCACAGTATCTCGGCCTCAGTTATCGCGGGCTCGATCAGGCCTACGCCTGGCAATTCTTCAGCGCAATGTTTCTCCATGCCGGCATCATCAGTTTCCTTGCCGCCATGCTCTTGCTTTACTTCGTTGGCCGCGACCTGGCGGTGATTCTCGGGCAGAAACACTTCCTATACCTCTATCTCGCCGGAATCGTCGGCGGCGAGCTGGGCCATCTTTTTCTAATGCCCGGCACGACTGTGCTGCTCGCGGCGAGCGGCGGCGTGGCGGCGGCGGTCGTCGCATTTGCGACGGTTTTGCCGGACCTGGAGCTCTCCGGGACAATTTTTTTTCTCCCGGTGAGGTTAAAGACAAAGCATCTCGGCTACGGCTTATTCGGGCTTGCCGTGGTTGCAATGATGATCGACCGGCACGGTGTCGTCGGCCGCAGCGCCTGGCTCGGCGGTTGTGCCGCAGGATGGCTCTACGCGCGCCTGCTTGGTTTTGGACAGCCCCTCTTTATCCAACGCTCGTTGCGGCGGCGCCACCTCGCGCTCGAACGGCGGCGCCAGATGTCGCCCGGGCAATTCATCGCCGAAGAGATCGATCCGCTCTTGGAAAAAATTTCGCGCAGCGGCCTGGGCAGCTTGAGCCGGCGGGAGCGTCGCCTGCTCTGCGAGGCGCGCGAGAGGATGACGGAACGACCGCAATAGCGTGCCGGTCGCGAATTCGTTAGGGGAAATCTCGCGCAGCATCCGGCCCGGTCAGGTCGCGCACACTCTGGCTGCGATCGAAGGCAACTGGCCGGCGGGTGCGCCGCCGTTGCCGGAAATCATCGGCGACTTTCCGTTAGGCGCGAACGCCCTCTTTCATCTTCTCTCGGTCTCGAGCATTTGCGGCGCGCGCCTTGTGCAACAGCCGGAGATCCTTCTCTGGCTCGCCAAGCCAGAAACCTGTGCTGACCGCCGCGGCTACGGTCGCATGCTCACCGACCTGCATAACCTCGCCGGGCGCGAGGCGGTCGCGACGAACAACTTCAGAATCCTTCGCCGCTGGAAAGGACGCGAGATGGTGCGAATCGCGTTGCGCGAAGTGGCGGGCGCGGCCCCGCTCGAGGAAACCATCCTCGAACTGTCGCAGCTTGCCGATATTTGCCTAACGAAAGTCTTCGACTATTGGGACGAGACTTTTCGGCAACGCTGGGGCTCGCCGGAAAGCAAGTTCGCCATCATTGGCCTCGGGAAATTGGGCGGCCGGGAGCTGAACCACAGCTCGGATGTCGACCTCATCTTCGTCTACAGCGAGGAAGGCCAGTTGACCGCGAAGTTTAGCTATCACGAATGGTTCACCCGGCTCGGGAACAAAATCATCGAGACCTTTGCTGCTTCTGATCCGGTCGGCTCGCTCTTTCGTGTCGATCTGCGGCTGCGCCCCGAAGGCCGCGAAGGTCCGCTCGTCAGATCGCTCGAGAGCATGGAAAACTACTACGCCGGCTTTGGCGAAATGTGGGAGCGGCTGGTGTTGATCAAGGCGCGCTGGATCTGCGGCGATCGCGAATTGGCCTACGATTTCCTGCGCCAACTCCAGCCGTTTGTTTTCCCGAAAAGTCCGACGCCCGATTTGCTTGAGGAAGTCGCCGCGATCAAAAATCGGATCGAGCGCGACATCGTCGGCTTCGAAGAACGGGGCCGAAATGTAAAACTCGGGGTCGGCGGCATTCGTGAGGTTGAGTTTGTCGTCCAGGCGCTGCAACTGCTGCACGCCGCGCGCCACCCGTTTTTGCAGGAAGCCGGCACCTTGAAGGCGATTCGCGGGTTGGCCGAGCTGGAGTTTTTGCCTAACGAAGCCGCCGGGCAGCTCGAAACCGCCTACAGTTTTTTGCGCCGCGTCGAGCATCGGCTCCAGATCGAAGCCGAACAACAGACGCACACCGTGCCGGAAACCGGCGAAGCGCTCGAGACCCTCGCGCGCAGCCTTGGGTTCGATGGCAGCGCGGCGCTGATGGCGAAGTTGCGCGAGCAAATGCAGCGGGTGCGCGCAATTTTTACTCGCGTGGTGGGCGAATCTACGCTGATCAAGGACGCCGCGCCCGAGATTTTCGGGCGCTTCCGCGATCCGGCGCAGGCGATGAAAACGATCGCGCAGGTCGGCGAGAGCGGCGCCGGATTTCACGTCGCACCGCGCACGCGGCAGATTTTTCGCAAGCTCCGGCCGCAGCTCCTGCATTGGCTTTCCCGCGCGGCCGATCCTGATACGACCCTGATTCAGTTCGTTCGCTTTGTCGAAGCCTACGGTTTTCGCAGCCTGCTTTTCGAATTGCTCGCGGCCAACCCGCGCCTGCTCGAATTGTTGATTAAAACTTTCGACGCGAGCGAAGCGGCCGGCACGCGCCTCATTCGCCGTCCCCAGTTGCTCGAGGAATTAACTCGCAGCGGAATGCTCGATCGCGTCTTCGATATTCCGCAACATCTTGAACGCCTCAGTTCGTTAGGCGCGACGTCCGCCGACCTGGATCCGGTGCGCATCTATCGTCACCGCGAACTGCTCCGCATTCTTTTGCGCGACGTGCTCGATCTCACGCCGCTCCCGCAATTGATCGCGCAGCAGAACGACCTCGCGGAGGCTTGCCTGCTCTTCCTCGATCGGCTGCTCAACCCGGAGCAGTCGCTCACGATCGTGGCACTCGGGAAATTTGGTGGCCGCGAGATTGGTTACGGCGCCGATCTCGACGTTCTCTTCATCGGGGAAGATGCGCGCGCGGCGCAGGGCTTGATCGCGGGGCTCGCCCAGCGCACCGCCGAGGGACGGATCGCGCTCCTCGATCCGCGGCTGCGTCCAGAGGGCGAGAAAGGCCCGCTCGTCTGCTCGCTCGAGATGTTTCGCCGTTATGCCGAAAGCCGGGCGCAATTTTGGGAACTGCAGACGCTGACGCGGGCGCGCGCGCTCAATGGCCCGCTCCGCTTTGAGTTTGAAGCGCTCGCCAAGGAGCTGTGGCGGCAGGCCGGGGAACGCGGCGATCTCGTTAGGCAGATTGAGAACATGCTCGTCCGGATCGCCAACGAGCGCGGGAGCGGGAACGATTTTTTCGATTTTAAAACCGGGATCGGCGGCATGATTGAAGCGGAATTTATGGTACAGGCGTTGCAAATGCAGCAGCGGGTGTGGGAGCCGAACTGTGTCGAGGCGATTGCGAAGCTGGCGCGGAGGAAAGTTCTCGAGAAACGCGATGCTGAGAATCTGCGCGACGCCTACATTTTTCTCCGCAAAGTCGAATCAGTCCTGCGGCGATGGCAATTCCGCAGTGTCTCGACTCTGCCACCGGCCCACGACGAGGAGGAGCGATTCGTTAGGCGAATGAAGTTCGCGACTATCGAAGAATTCCGCGCGCCCTACGGAAAAGCGCGTGAGACGGTCCACTCACTCAGGATGCGGTATCTGGGCGAGTGAGGGAAGAATAGGCTTTACACCCGCCCCACTTTTGCCCCACCATCCACTCCCATGGAAGACCCACTTGTTGCCCGCTTCACCACACACACTGCTCGCAGTGATGCGTTTCATCGGTCGCGCTGATTCTTAGCAGCGCGTTTTGTTCAGCAGGCGATTGTCCGATGACGAATACGCAGGCCACGTCAGGGCCGGAAGAGACGCTCGACTCTAGCTTCTGGCCCGGCGACGGAACGATGCTCAAGCGCTATCGCATTCGGCCTCCGGCTCCCTATCAGTCGCCTTATCCCACTGTGCTCTTGATTCCACCGGCCGAGTGTTATTCCTGTCAACCAGTCGGTGAATATGATGCAGGCTTTGCAAACTGCGGGCACAACTGTGTTTGAATAGACTCTGCTTAACTCAGACTCCCATGCTTTCCAGTACTAGCACATGCAGAATCCCAATCCCGCGGTTTCCGATTGTATCAGCCATCAAGTGATTAGCTCCCTTGAATCTCACCCATGAATAGGTCGTCGAATAGATTCGCGTTCCTCATCGCCGTTGCACTACTGTATCTACCCGCGCCGCGGCATTCCCTCGCCGGCAGCGCCACTTGGGCCGCGAAGCCCTCCAGCGGCGACTGGAACACCGCCACTAACTGGGTTCCCGCTACCGTGCCGAACGCTTCTTCCGACATCGCGACCTTCGGCGGCTCTAACGTGACGAGTCTCTTGATCAGCAATTCGATCATAGAAGTTGACAGCCTCGTCTTTAACAGCGGTGCCCCGTCTTACACGATCAACGTTGAAATATACAACTTGTTTGTGAGTGGCAGCGGGATTGTGAATAACTCAGGCGTGCTTCAATCATTCGTAACTCCCATCGTTAATGATAACAATGGAGCCATATTTTT
>JAICXG010000212.1 GCA_025980625.1 Chthoniobacterales bacterium | reverse complement strand
TTTTCGGTCAGCTTCTCAAAGGTGTCGGGCGCGAGATGCTGGTTGCCCTTAAACATCATGTGCTCGAAAAGATGGGCGAAGCCGCTCCGGTCCTTCGGGTCATCCTTTGAGCCGACGTGATACCAGACCTGGACTGCGACGGTTGGGGTGGAATGATCCTCGACCGAATAAACCTGTAATCCATTAGGCAAAGTCTCGTGTTGAAAATTCAGAGACGGAACGGAGACGGGTGGCTTTGCCGATTCGGGCGAAGCCGCTTTCCCTAACGAAAGCGAGATCGCGAGGCACCCGACGAGAGCGAAGGAAAATTTCACCATGGCTTCGACATCCTACACCGCGTTCCGTTGAGACAAACTGCAAAGGGCACAGTGGCGCAACCGGTGAGCGCTTCGCTTCGCGCACTCTGACTCGCGCCGTCAACCTGCGATCGTTAGCTTGATCAACGGCCTCACTTTTGGCCGATCAAAATTCACGAGAGGCTTACGGACAGATGCAGAGCGACAAAGCGCGCTTCCGCGTTGTATTGATTGCAGGCGCCTGATTTTCTAGGATTCACCAAAACCATGATCAACTCGCGATCATTCACGATCGCAGCGTGTGGCGCGCTGCTAATCATCGCGTTCCTCACGGAGTGTTCCCGCAAGCTGCCGCCAGCCGGTCCAACCGCACCGGAAGTGTTGGTGACAACAGTTGTGCCGCGCGACGTGCCGCGAGTGCTCGAACGGGTGGCGACGCTGGATGGTTTTATCAATGCCAACATCAACGCCCAGGTGCAGGGCTACATCATCTCGCGCGATTACACCGAAGGCAGTGTGGTGAAAAAAGGCGATCTGCTTTTCCGCATCGATCCGCGGCCCTTCGAAGCCGCCCTGGCACAAGCCCAGGGAACTGTAGCGAAAGACAAGGCGACCGCGGCCAAGGCGGACGCGGATCAAAAGCGCGCGCTGGATTTGTTCAAGAAAAACGTGATCAGCGATCAGGAGCGAGACACGGCGATCGCGGCGGCCGGCTCGGCGACAGCCAATGTTGAAGCCGACGAAGCGGCGGTGGAAACGGCCCAGCTGAATGTTGGCTACACCAAAATCACTGCGCCGATCAACGGTGTCGCGGGCTTCGCAAACGCGCAGGTCGGCGATCTCGTTAGTCCAACGCGCGGGCCCCTCACCACCGTCTCACAGATTGATCCGATTAAAGCTGTCGTCACGGCCGGCGAAGGGCCGTTTACCGACTTCATCTCGCGCCATCCGGACGCGACAGAGCGGGGCAAGTATGTCAAAACCCTCCAGTTCGAGCTCCTCCTGGGCAACGGCAGCGTCTATCCGCACAAGGGAAGATTCTACGCGCTCGATCGCAGCCTTGATCCTAAGACCGGCTCGATTCGATACGAAGTCACGTTTCCAAATCCGGGAAACATTTTGCGCCCAGGCCAATTCGGTAAGGTGCGCTTCGTCGCCGATACCAAGAAAGGCGCATTGGTTATTCCGCAGGAAGCGGTGAGTGAGTTACAAGGCAGTTACCAGGTCGCCGTCGTTGATCAAAACAAAAAGGTCAGCATTCGCCCGGTAAAAATGGGCGAACGCATCGGCGCGATGTGGGAAGTGACTGAAGGACTCAAGGCGGGCGATCGAGTCGTCGTTCAAGGCCTACAAAAGGTGCGCGAAGGCACGCGAGTCACACCAAAGGAATGGATGCCGCCGGCTCAGCAAGTCGCGTCTGACGCTTCGCCCGCGCAATCAAATCCCTGAGCAGCTGGACTACTCGTTCACAAGAATTGCAATGAATATCGCGGAGGCCATGCAAGAGACGCACAATCTCTGTCCCATCCGGCAGTTCGCGGTAAAAGCGGCAGGGTCACCTTCATGATTTTGAGATTGAGCCAGGCGGTCGAATATCACAATGACCCGTGCTGCCGGAGAGCACCGCAGCAGATTGGGGCCTGATTATGTCCGCGTTCTTCGTTAGGCGGCCGATCGTTGCGATCGTCATCGCGATTCTCATGACGCTGATCGGGAGCGTATGCCTGCTGACGCTGCCGATCTCGCAATATCCACAAATCGCGCCGCCGGAGATTCAGGTGCGCACGCATTACACCGGCGCCGACGCGCTCACGATCGAGCAATCGGTCGCGGCGCCGATCGAGCAGCAGATGAGCGGGGTCGACAACATGCAATACATGTACTCGATCAACGCCAACACCGGCGACATGCGAATGATCATCAACTTCGATGTCGCGACGGACGCGAATGTGGATCAGATCCTGGCCCAGCTCCGGGTGTCACAGGCGCAATCGCAGCTGCCGGCCGACGTCAACAACTACGGCGTGACGGTGCAAAAATCGACCACCGCGCCCTTGATGTTGATCTCGCTTTATTCGCCGAATAACACATACGACGGAATTTTTCTCGCCAACTACGGCTACATCAATCTCGTCGACCAACTCACGCGCGTGCCCGGCATTTCCAACGTGCAGGTCTTCGGCGCAGGCCAATACGCGATGCGTTTGTGGGTCAAGCCCGACCAGCTCGCGAAGCTCGGCATCACGGTGCCCGAAATCATCAGCGCGGTGCAGAAGCAGAATAACGTCAATCCCGCGGGCCAGATCGGAAGCGAACCGGTCCCGAGCGGACAGAAGTTCACGTACAGCGTGCGCGCGCAGGGGCGGCTGCAAACGCCGGAGCAATTTGGAGAGATTGTCGTTAGGGCAAATCCTGATGGCTCGTTCGTTAGGGTGAAAGACATCGCGCGGATCGATCTCGGCGCGCAGACTTACAATCTCAAGGGCCGGCTGAACCGAAAACCGGCGGCGATTCTGGCCTGTTATCAGCTGCCGGGGAGTAATGCGATCAAGGCCGCGCAGGGTGTGCGCAAGTTGATGGCGCAGGCGAAACAGCGCTTCCCGGCCGACATGGATTACGCGGTCTCGCTCGATCAGACCCTCGCCGTCACCGAGGGCATGCACGAAATTCTCAAAACCCTTTTTGAAGCGCTCGGGCTGGTTGTTCTCGTCGTCTTCATCTTTCTCCAGGGCTGGCGGGCCACGCTCATTCCGCTATGCGCTGTGCCCGTTTCGTTGATCGGCGTCTTTATGCTTTTTCCCTTGGCCGGGTTTTCGATCAACACTCTCTCCCTTTTTGGGCTCGTCCTCGCGATCGGCCTTGTCGTCGATGATGCGATCGTCGTAGTCGAAGCGGTTGAACGTCACATCGAAGAAGGGATGCCGCCGCGCGAGGCAACGCTCCAGGCAATGCGCGAAGTCTCCGGGCCGGTGATCGGAATCGCGCTCGTCCTCTCGGCAGTTTTCATTCCGACCGCGTTTCTTCCCGGCATCACCGGCCGGTTATATCAACAGTTTGCCCTAACGATTGCGATCTCGGTCATCTTTTCCGCTTTCAACGCGCTCTCCCTCAGTCCCGCGCTTTCTGCGATGCTGCTCCGCCCGCGCAAGAAAGCGCGCGGGCCGCTCGGTTGGTTCTACGATCGCTTCAACCGCGTCTTCGGCCGGGCGACGCATGGTTATGTGAATTGGTCGCGGCTCGCGATCCGGAAGAGTTTTCTCAGCTTTGCTCTGCTCGCGATCGTTGCCGCCGGCGCCGGATTTCTCGGCGTGAAATTGCCGGGTGCGTTTTTGCCGGAGGAAGACCAGGGCTACGTCTTTCTCGCTCTGCAATTGCCAGAGGCTGCTTCGCTCGAACGCACCGACCTCGCCGCCCGGAAGATCGAAGATTTCCTTAGCAAGACGCCCGGGGTGCAATACACCACGAGCGTCATCGGATTCAGCCTCCTCAGTCTCGCGCAAACCACTTACAGCGCGTTCTTCTTTGTCACATTCAAACCGTGGAGTGAGCGCACTCGACCAGAGGAACAGTATGCCGCGATCAAGGCGCGCCTGAACAAATACCTCGCGAGTCTGAGCGAAGGGATCGCTTTTGCCTTTCCGCCGCCGGCGATTCCCGGTGTTGGCACCTCTGGTGGATTCAGCTTTGTGCTCGAAGATCGGGCGGGCAAAGATGTGCGTTTTCTTGCCCAAAACCTGAAGAAATTTCTCGAGGCTGCGCGGAAACGGCCGGAGCTGACGGGCCTGATCACGACATTTTTGCCTAACGTTCCGCAGGTTTTCGTGAACGTGGATCGCGACAAGGTGCTCAAGCAGGGGATCGATCTCGGCCAGGTCTATCAGACGCTCCAGACATTCATGGGCGGGTTTTTCGTTAACTATTTCAATCGCTTCGGCCGCACCTGGCAGGTTTACATCGAGGCGGAAGGCCAATATCGGACCGACGCCAGGAACATGGGCCAATTCTTCGTCCGCAATGCCAACGGCACTCCCGTGCCGCTCGACGCCATCTCTAGTATCGAGAATATCTCCGGCCCGGAGTTCACTCTCCGCTACAACGAATATCGCTCAGCCCAGATCAATGGCTCGGCCGCGCCCGGTTACAGTTCGACCCAGGCGATGAACGCGCTGGAAGAGACCTTCCGCCAGACCATGCCTAACGAAATGGGATATGACTACCTCGGCATCTCGTTTCAGGAAAAGAAAGCGCAGCAGGGCGTCTCGCCGGCCGCCATTTTCGGCTTATCGCTTCTCTTCGTTTTTCTCATCCTGGCCGCGCTTTACGAAAGCTGGTCGCTCCCCTTCAGCGTCTTGTTAGGCACACCGGTCGCGGTCTTTGGCGCGTTTTTTACCCTTTGGCTGCGCGGGATGCAAAACAACATCTACGCGCAGATCGGACTCATCATGCTCATCGGCCTCGCCGCGAAAAACGCCATCCTCATCGTCGAGTTCGCCAAGGCCGAATACGAAAAAGGCAAACCGCTGATCGACGCCGCGCTCGAAGGTGCGCGCCTGCGCCTGCGCCCGATCCTTATGACGTCGTTCGCCTTTATTTTTGGATGTCTGCCGCTTTGGTTCGCCAGTGGTTCGGGCGCCGTCGCGCGCCGCGT
>JAICXG010000060.1 GCA_025980625.1 Chthoniobacterales bacterium | reverse complement strand
TGATCAGTGCCGATAATAGTCGCGCCACGCCTGGCCGAAAAATCCGACGCGACTTCGCGCGCGATCCGGCACGGCTCCTCGTTCCATGCTCCGAGGGCGCAGCCTAACGAGTCGATGAGCCGCCGTTTCACCTCGTGCACGACATTTATCCCGAGGTCGCCGAACTGGAGCGAGCAGGCATAATTGGCGAGGCGATGCGCGAGAGTGGTAGTCATGGCAAAAAAATTGATGGGGCAATTTGGCGTTGAAACGCGGCGCGGCAAGCGCGGGCATCCTGCCGTAGCACAGGCATCTTGCCTGTGGGCCCACCGGGCGTCTCGCCCGGTGAATGAGAATTAGCGAAAAGAAAGACAAACGCCGGGCGAGACGCCCAGCGGCCCTACAGCCGCGGACGGCCATGCTACGACGAAGCCTGTGCTACGTCGCAAAATTCCTCGGTGTTGCTTCGCGCGTTCCGTGGGTAATCTCTCCCCATGAGTAAAGTTTATCCTGACGCCAAATCTGCCCTCGATGGCCTCCTTCACGACAACATTACGATCGCTGCGGGCGGGTTCGGGCTCTGCGGCATTCCGGAAAATCTCATCGCTGCGCTGCGCGACAGCGGAGTGAAAGGCCTGACCATCGTGGGCAACAATGCCGGCGTGGATGACTTCGGGATGGGTGTGCTACTGACCACCCGGCAGGTAGAAAAAGTGATGGCGTCCTATGTGGGAGAGAACAAGGAGTTCGAACGCCAGGTCCTGAGCGGCGAGCTGGAGCTGGAGCTTATTCCACAGGGCACACTGGCCGAGCGGTTGCGCGCGGGCGGCGCAGGCATTCCCGGTTTTTACACCCGCACCGGCTTCGGCACCACGCTGACTGAAGACAAGGAGACGAAAGTTTTCGATGGTTGCGAATACGTCCTCGAGCCCGGTATCAAGACCGAAGTGTCGTTAGTCAAAGCTTGGAAAGGTGATAAGTCGGGCAACCTCATCTATCGCAAGACCTCACGGAACTTTAACCCCATGATCGCCAGTTGCGGCAAAGTGTGCGTCGCCGAAGTCGAGCACTTGGTCGAGACTGGCGAACTTGATCCCGATCAGATCCACACACCCGGCATTTTTGTGGATCGAATCATTCAGGGAGAGAAATACGAAAAGCGGATCGAGTTCCGCACCGTGCAGGGCGCGGGCAGCGCACAGAAGGCAAATCCTCTTCGCGACCTGCTCGCCAAACGCGCCGCGCAAGAGTTACGCGACGGTTACTACGTTAATCTCGGTATCGGCATTCCTACTCTGGTCGCGAATTACATTCCCGAAGGCATGAACGTTACCCTCCAATCCGAAAATGGATTGTTAGGCATCGGCCCCTTTCCCAAGCCGGGCGAAGAAGATCCCGATCTCATCAACGCCGGCAAGCAAACCATTACGACCAGGCCGGGGTCGGCCTTTTTCTCCAGCGCCGATTCCTTTGCCATGATCCGCGGTGGCCACGTCGACCTGGCCATTCTCGGCGCATTCGAGGTCGCGGATAACGGTGACATCGCCAACTGGATGATCCCGGGCAAAATGGTGAAAGGACCGGGCGGCGCGATGGACCTCGTCGCGGGCGTGAGGCGCGTGGTCGCGGTCATGGAACATACTTCAAAGGACGGCAGCTCGAAGATTCTCAAGCAATGCACCCTGCCCATCACCGGCAAAGGCGTGGTCGATCTCATCATCACCGACCTGGCGGTGTTTCAGGTAAAGGAGGGCGGCGGGCTCGTGCTGATCGAATTGCAGCCGAACGCGAACCTCGACGACATCCGCGCCAAAACCGGCGCACCGTTTGAGGTGACGCTGAAACGGTAACTTGGACGCTCATGACTCGCCGGAACTCCCGTACGTTAGGGAGTTGGTGTCGGAGTAGACCGACGGGGCGAAGCTCCCCGCGCGCATCAGCGACTCACCGTTGCTCGACGCCGCGTTCGCGCGGGCAGAGCAGAACCAGGAGGGACGCGATCACCCAGCACGCAATCATAAAGACGAAGCCGCTGTGGAACGAGCTGCTGCGCTGGCTGAGTTCGCCGATGATTTTGGGACCGACAAATCCGCCGATGCTCGCGGTGCAGTTAATAAATCCGACCGCCGCGGCCGCCGCCGACGCGGAAAGGAGTGAGCTCGGTAGCGCCCAAAACGATGGCAGATAGGCCGTCGTGCCAAAGCCGATGAATGAAAACACGATCACGAGCAGAAGGTTCGAATGCGGGATGAAGAACCACGCTCCCAACGCCAGCGCCGCGGTTAGTTGCGGGACGGCAAAATGCCAGCGGCGCTCGCCGGTCCGGTCGGAGTTCCAGCCGAGCAATAACATTCCGATCAATCCCGCGATGAAAGGAATCGCGCCGACGAATCCGATCTTTTGCAGATCTGCCCAGCCGGTGAGCCGCTGGAGCATGGTCGGCATCCAGAACCAAAAGGCGTAACCGCCCGTATAACAGAAAAAGAGACCGGCGGTCAGGAGCAGAACGACCGGGTGGCGCAGCGCCTGCCAGATCGTTACCTGCTCGAGGTGCGCCTTGGCCTGCCGTTCTTCGGCGAGACGGGTCGCCAGCCACTTACGTTCGTTAGGCGAGAGCCAGCGGACTTCGTTAGGCCAATCCGGCAGGACAAAGAGTGTGGCCGTCCCGAGAATGACCGCCGGAATGCCCTCGAGCAGGAAAAGCCAGCGCCAGCCCGGAACATTGAGCCAATCGGCGCGCAGGATCGCGCCGGCGAGTGGCCCGCCAAGGATGTAGGCGATCGGGATCGCGGACATGAATCGAGCGATCGCCTTGCCTCGGTCCTGAGTAATGAACCAGTGCGAAAGATAGACAATCACCCCGGGAAAAAAACCGGCCTCGGCTGCGCCTAACAAAAAGCGCGCGCCGTAAAGCTGGAGCGGCGTGCGCACGAAACCGGTGAGCACGGTCAGCGCGCCCCAGATGATGAGGGTGAGGGCGAGCAGACGCCGCGCGCTCCAGCGTTCCACGAGCAGCGCCCCTGGAATTTGCAGGGCGAAATAGCCGATGAAGAAAATCCCGCTCGCGGTGCCGAAGACCGAATCGGTCAGGCCAAGGTCGCCCTTCATGCCTAACGTCGCGTAAGCGATGTTGGTGCGATCGAGGTAATTCGCGACGTAGAGGAGAAACAGAATTGGCAGAAGTCGCCAGGCGACGCGGGAGCGGGCAGTTGCGCCGCTGTCTGTTTGCAAAGCAGGCATGAATCGGGCCGAGCATAACGTTAAGCGCTCCGCTCACAATCCGAATCGGTGGTTGAACGTGCGCGAGACACTGGACGCGACGCGAATCCTTCCGCGGGAGGGCGGAGTCAGGCGGCCGCGAATCGCTCAAGATTGAGGGTTGACTCGGGCATGGCAAGATCGGTATAGCTAGGTCGGCTTTGTTCCGGACTGATTCAAACAGCTGAAATCAACGAACTGAGGATAAGTCATGAGTAATCAACCTAAAGTTTCTGCTAAAGCATCGGCGCCCCATCTTGCAGCGCTCCCGTGCTGTCCCTCCCTTTCACCCTTGGACGTGTGCGATAAGTTGGACTTCTTCTACCGACTCACGCACAACATTGCACTCGACAGAGATCGCCGCCTTGTCGTGCCGGTCGAAGTCAAACTCCATTTTCGGCTCACCCGTTGCCGTGGCCCACTGGCAATTGGTGACTTACTCTACACAACGACACTCTTGCCGGGAGAGAAGGTAAAGTTATTCACGTCGGATCGACGGACCCGCTTCAGCTTCGACAGTTCCAGCTCACTTACCTATCGCAACACGCAATCCTCCGAGGAATCGATGTATCTGCAAAGCATGAGCGATTCACTCGTCGACACGAACTCACGTGACGAAGCAAACTCGAGCAACCAGTCACACTCGCACGTGGACGGGAAAGCCGACGCCGGCGTCGATATTCTCGGGCTGGGCGGGTCCGCGAGCATGAGCGGGAATTTCGACGCCAATTCGACCGCCACCTTCGCCGCCGAGCACAGCGCGCATGCGCAATCTTCGCATCATGCGACTGAGCAGGGCGTGCGAAAGGCCTCGAGTGTTTCCATCGGCGAAGTGCAAAGCCGGTCGCACGCGGAAGGCCAGTCAGAAGACCATTTTGAATCGGCATCGCGTGAGTTTACCAATCCTAACCAATGTCATGCCGTCACCTTCTTGTTTTACCAGATTAACAAGTTACAGACAGTCAGATACACACTGGAAGCGATCGAGCGCCGTGTCATTCTCGACCCGGCGAATGACTTCACCAAAGTAGCGCTTAATCCGCTTCAGCCGAGCAATGCGATCCGGGTCACCTCGATGAACGTCCTCGCGACCGATACGGAGTCGCAATCGCGCGTTAACCCGCAGGCGAATGCAGCTCGTCGTTTTGGTATTCCTGTCGCGGAGCAAGTAATGCCGATGGACATCCGCGCGGCGGCCCTCAAACAAGCTGATGAGGAGTTAGTCAACGAGGGTTTGCTCGACAAGGTCGGCGGCAACGTTTCTCCGGCGGCAAAGAAACGATTTTCATTCGAAACTGAATCGGCCCTTCCGACGCCCGGCATCCTGGTCAAAGGCTGTCTCGACGAGTGCGATGTATGCGAGCCTGCGCTCAAACGCTCGATCCATCTCGATCTCGAACGGAAACAGTTGGAGAACGAAAAGTTGAAACGGGAGATCGAGCTGATGGACAAAGATCAGGAGCACCGATGTTGTCCGGCAGAGGCAGACGAATCCCCGCCGGTCTAGACTCATCCGGACGCAGGTAAAATCGCGCGAGAAACGGCTGCTCCGTCCTTAGACCATCGGGCGGAAGCGCCCGACGACCTCCTGTAGCCGATCGCTGATCTGGCCTAACGAACATACCTCTACCGCCTCCAGCAGCGCCGGGAATGTGTTCTCGCAGCTCTCCACCACTTCGCTCAGCTGATCGAGCGCTTGCGCGGCTTTTGCCGCGTTCTTTTTCTTGAACGCTTTCAGCCGGCGCACCTGCAACTCCTGTTTGGCGCGCGGCGTGCGCGCGAGCTCGATCTCCGGCATCTCGTCTTCCGGGCTGCGATAGCGGGTCAACCCGATAATCGGGCGCGTGCCGTTGTAGATTTGCTCTTCGTAACGATGGGCGGCGTTTTGAATCTGACTCCGCTGATACCGATTCTCGACCGCACCCATGACTCCGCCTAACGACTCTATCTCGCGAAACTCATCGAGAATCGCTTTCTCGACCGCGCGCTCGACCGCTTTCATCCCGGGCGAACCACTGAGCATGTTCATGGTGTGCTTAAAGATGCCGGATTCCTCGAGCAGGATCGCCTGGCCATGGGCGGCGAGCCGGATCCACTCTTCGCTCGGGGTCGTGAACGGCTCGTCGGCGCTGTTTGAGTGACAGCTATTGGTGCCGTTCATATAAGCCAGCATTAACTCGGTCGCAGTCCTCGTTAGGTTGTTTTTGAATTCCGCCGCGATCAGCGAACGGCCGCTCGTCTGGGTGTGGAGCTTGAACATTTGCCCGCGCGGGCTGGCGCCAAACACGTCGCGCATTCCGATCGCCCAGATTTTTCGCGAAACTCGCGCGAGCGCGATGTATTCGACGTCGAGGCCGCAATCGAGGAAGAAGGAAAGCCGTGGCGCGAATTGATCGACCGGCACGCCGCGCGCGCTCAACATCTCGACATAGGCAAAACCGTTCGAAAGCGTGTAGGCCG
This sequence comes from Chthoniobacterales bacterium, assembly GCA_025980625.1. Classification (GTDB taxonomy): domain Bacteria; phylum Verrucomicrobiota; class Verrucomicrobiia; order Chthoniobacterales; family UBA10450; genus JAICXG01. Next base: position 7,019 of record JAICXG010000060.1, on the reverse strand, counting down.
CCTGTTGTACTGGAGTCGAGCCCGCTTCACCGATGTGATAGCCACTGATCGAAACCGGGTACCAGCGCGGCATTTTCTCAGCCGTCCACTCAATCATGTCGAGCAGAAAACGAAGCGACGCTTCGATCGGGAAAATGGTTTCATTCTGCGCCTGGACTTCCTTGAAAATGTCGGCCTGGATTGTGCCGCGCAGATTCGGCACGACCTTGGGACCGAAGCGGCGTTTCGCGGCTGCGATATACATCGCCATGATGATGGGCGCCGGACCACTGATCGTCATCGAGGCGGAAAAGTGGGGCGCGCCCAACTCGAACCCATCGTAGAGCCGCACCATGTCCTCGACCGTGTCGACCGCGACACCGCCTTCGCCGATTTTGCCGAAAACGCCGTCGGCATCCGAGTCGATACCGTAAAGGGTCGGGCCATCGAAGGCGGTGCTGAGACGCTTGGAGCGCTGATGCGCGCTCAGAAAATGGAATCGCTTGTTCGTGTCCTCGGCCAGCATCAGGCCGGAGAACAATCGCGTCGGTTCCTCCGGAGGTTGCGGCTTCGCTCCATTCTTTTTTCCTTTCGATCCGTTAGGCGATTTGGCGTTGCCGTAACTGCCGGTCTCGATTTCCGGCAAAGGTTCGAGATACATCTCGCGATAAGCGCCGTTCAGATAGGGAAATTCACCGGGCAGACCGTCGCCTAACAAATAACGCGCGATTTCCCCCGGCTCGTCGATTTCCGGCAGTGCGAGACGAGGGAGCGGCAGACCAGTGGGCGCGCGCGAGATTGGAATCTCGCTTTTGATCTTCTCCCAGCGCTCCAACATTTCGCGGCCAAACGCCTCGTCGGTGCGCGCGCGCTGCACCTCGTCGCGCACGAACTTTTCGTGCTTCTCGACCGCCTCAACCACTGCTCCCAACTTGCTCATTTAATTGTCTTTCGTTTGCTTTTTCGCCTGCCCCTTCCCCTTTCCGTCATTCCGAGCGAAGCGCGGCGGATTCGAGGCATCCCGCGAAGTGACCTTGAAGCTTTTGCCACGGGATCCTTCGACGGCGCTCGGGATGACGGGCTCGGTCAACATTTCATATAACTTATCGACGCCCGCATCGCGATGGCGCTTCGCGACTGTCGCGACGAGTTGCTGGCCACGCTTGTTTTGCGTCAGACGATACTCGATCTCGCTCAGGGCCACTTTCGCGCGATCAAGATCGGTCTTATTCACGACCACGATGTCGGCCACGTCGAGCATCACGATTTTCTGCAACTGCAAACGCGCGCCGTAATCGGGATTCATCACGAGCACAGTTTGATCGATCAGCCTGCCCCGAAACGGGAGCGCCTCCTGACCGGTGCCAACCGTCTCGAGCAAGACGTAATCAAAGCCGGCACTCGTTAGGCGGGCAAGACAGCTCTCAGTCGCGGGCGAGAGGCCGCCAGCCTGGCCGCGCGTCGCCATGCTCCGCATAAAGACCCGATCATCCTGCGAATTGATCATGGTGGCGCGATCGCCTAACAATGCCCCCTCGCCCACCACACTCGGGTCGTGGGAAAGGATGGCAAGCCGCGCCCCCGGCTGGTTGCGCAGAAAACGCAGGACAAGTTCGTCAATCAAGGTCGTCTTGCCCGCGCCACCCGGACCGGTGAAGCCGATGACACACGCTTCGCGCGATTTTCGAATTGTGAATTTCGAATTTCGAATTTTCCCTCTGGCGTCTTCGATTTGCGTTAGCTCGCGCGCGAGAACCAAATCAGCGTTCCTGCGGTTCTTTTTCTTGCGACGATTGCCGTAACGCTTCTTCACGTACTGGGCGATTTCCCCTAACGACGTCCCGGCAAAGAAAATCTGGTCCACCCCTTTGCGTTTCATGATCTTCGCGTCATCCGGCGTGATCGTGCCGCCGCCGCCGCCGAAGACCGCGATGTCCTCCGCGCCCGCGCGGCGCAGTTGCCTGACGACCTCGGCAAAGAAATCGATGTGCCCGCCGTTGTAACTCGAGATCCCGACCGCGGCCACATCCTCCTGGATCGCGGCCCGAACGATGTCTCCGACGTAGCGATGGAAGCCGAGGTAAACGACTTCAATTCCATGCCGGATGAACTCGAGATTGATCGTGTTGATCGCGCTGTCGTGCCCATCGCAGATCGGAACGGCGGTGAGAATGCGGACGGGTGAAGCCATGCGTGCGCAAACTAACGACAAACGAAGGAGGGGCAAGATTGGAGCGCCATGCTTGAAGGTTTCATCCCGCGCGGCATGATTGCGCGATGAACGATCCTCTCGATTTCAGCGGAAAGGTGGTACTCGTCACCGGCAGTTCGCGCGGCATCGGCGCGGAGATGATTCAGGCATTCGGCGAGCGCGGGGCGCGCTGCGTCGTCAACTACGTGGGCGACGCCGAAGGCCAAAATCGCCGCGATGCGGAGAACATCGCGAGCAAACTGAAGGAGCCGCTCGTGGTCGAGTGCGATGTCACCCAGCCGGCGCAGGTCGAGGCGATGATGAAACAAATCGCCGATTCGTTAGGCGGGCTCGACATCCTCGTGAACAACTCCGGCATCATCCGCGACCGCACGATCAAGAAGCTCACCCTCGAGGAATTCGAAAGCGTGGTGCGAGTGAATCTCGCCGGCACCTTCAACGTCACGCAAAAAGCCGGTGCCGTTCTGCGCCAGGGCGGGCGCATCATTAATCTCTCCTCGGTCAGCGGGCAGATGGGATTGTTTGGCCAGGCGAATTACTCCTCGAGCAAAGCCGCGATCATTGCCCTAACGAAAGTCTCCGCGCGCGAATTCGCCCGCCAGCAGATCACGGTGAACGCGATCGCGCCCGGTTTCATCGACATCGGGATGAGCAAAGGCATGCCCGATGAAGTAACGGAGAATTTCAAGAAACAGATTCCGTTAGGCCGCCTCGGCGAAGCCCGCGAGATCGTGGATGCAGCGCTCTTCCTCGCTTCGCCGATGGCGAGCTACATCACCGGCCATGTCCTGAACGTGAACGGTGGCTATTACATGGCCTAGAGACCGGGCGGGATGAGCTTGCGTTGCGGGCGACATCTGCGGTTTAATCAAAGCCGGTTGCACCGCCGGCGCCACTCGCCGCGGGTGCTAATGGCCGAAAGAACCAAGCCCGACGAGGTCACACGAAATGAACTCTGCTTCACCTCTCGATCACTCCGGAGGCGATCGGGTGGTTTTTGCCACGACTCGTTGGAGCATTGTCCTGGCCGCGCAGGGTGGGTCCCCGGCGGCAGATGCGGCTCTCGAAACGCTTTGCCGCACTTACTGGCTGCCGCTTTACGCGTTCATTCGGCGCGAGGGCTACGAGATGGAGGAGGCCAAGGACCTGACCCAGGAGTTTTTCGCGCGCTGGCTGGAGCGTCGCGACTTTGAGGCAGCACGACGCGAGAGAGGCCGGCTGCGTTCCTATCTGCTGGTTTCGCTCAAGCATTTCCTGACTAACGAGCGAAACAAAACGCGAGCGGCAAAGCGCGGGCATGGCCGTCAGCCGATCTCGCTCGATGAGATTATCGCCCAGCAGCATTTCGCGCTCGAGCCGGTCGAGACTCTGACCGCCGACCAGGTTTACGAACACCAATGGGCGACGACGCTGCTCGATCGGGTCCTTGCGCTTGTCGAAGAAGACTATCGCGGCTCTGGGAGAGGAGCATTGTTCGATCAGTTGAAGAGTCTGTTAACGGACGAACCGGGTCATCCTTCACAGGCCGAAATCGGCGAAAAGCTTGGGATGACTGGGAACGCCGTGAAGCAGGCGTTTCATCGGCTTCGTTTGCAATTCCGCGAAACCTTGCGCGAAGAGATCGCCCACACCGTCGCCACTCCCGACGAGGTGGAGGACGAGCTGCGACATCTCATCGCCGTCCTGCGAACATAACCTTGGCGGAAATCTCGTGCATTAACCATGGAGATGACGAGAGATCGCGCCGAAGGCAAAACCAGCGGTATCTCTGTCTGTCATAAATGTGGGGCGAAGATTCTGAGCGACGCGAAGTCAGGATATTGCCCGGCCTGTCTCCTCGAGTCAGGGCTGCTCCAACGCGATGAGTCAGCGCCAGAGGATGAACCAGTCCTGGCGGAGTTCGGCGATTACGAACTCCTGGAGGAAATCGGGCGCGGCGGCCAGGGTATCGTTTATCGCGCCCGGCAGAAAAGTTTAAATCGGCTCGTAGCCCTCAAGATCGTTGGGCTGGGCCAGCGCGCGACGGAAACAAATTTGAAACGTTTCCGCCGCGAAGCGGAGGCCGCTGCCCGTCTCCAGCATCCGCGGATCATTCCGATCTACGAAATCGGCGAGCGTGACGGTGCCTGCTACTTCAGCATGAAACTGGAAGAAGGCGGTCAGCTCGATCAATTCGTCAGGCGCGACGCCATTTCCTTGCGCCGCGCGGCGGAGCTCATCGCCAGCCTTGCTCGCACCGTCCACTATGCGCACGAGCGAGGCATTCTGCATCGCGATATTAAGCCGGGAAATATCCTGCTCGATGCGCAAGGCGAACCGCATCTGGCCGATTTCGGTCTGGTCCGCCTCGTCGAATCGGACAGCACAATTACACGCACGATGGAAGTGCTTGGCACGCCGAGCTACATCGCGCCGGAACAAGCAACCGGAAATAATGCCCAGGTTACCAGTGCAACCGATGTCTATGGGTTGGGCGCTGTCTTCTATCAGTTACTTACTGGTCATCCGCCCTTTGCCGGTGGGACGACTTATGAGACGATCCGGCTTGTCCTTGAAACCGAGCCCAGGAACCCGCGGCTTTGGAATCCAAAGATAGATCGCGACCTAACGACCATATGTCTCAAATGTCTCGAGAAAGATCCTGCACGGCGCTTCAGGTCGGCCCTCGCGCTCGCGGAAGATCTGGAACGCTGGTTGAAGCACGAGCCAATTCAGGCGCGCCGCACGGGATTGATCGCGCGCGGCGGTAAGTGGGTTCGGCGTAATACCACTACGGCCGCATTGCTCGCCGTTCTCCTGGCTCTGGTTGTAACCGTCGCACTCCTTTTCTTCAATCGCGAGCCAGCCAGACCTCCGGCGGGAATCGCCGTCCTGCCTTTCGATAATCTCGATGGTGCCAAGAGCGACGCGGTTCTGGCTGATAGCTTGCAGGACGACGTCCTGACGAGACTAGCCAAAGTAGGCGGCTTAAGAGTCATTAGCCGCACCAGCGTGATGCGCTATCGCGCCGCGCGAAACATGCAGAAAATCAGACAAGATCTGCATGTCTCTCACGTTCTGGAAGGAAGTGTGCGCAGAGATGGCGACGCAATTCACTTGAATGCACAACTGATCGATACCCAGACCGACGAACATGTCTGGGCGGAACATTACGACCGGCCGCTAAGTGACATCTTCGCGATCCAGACCGATCTCGCGCAAAAAATAGCGGACCAGCTTCATGCACAACTGTCCACTCGTGAGAAAGCGGCCCTCCAAGGGGGACCCACAAAGGACCTGAAGGCCTACAATCTTTACTGCGAAGCGGCGTCCTTAATCGACCAACACGCTTCTGACGAGGATGGGAAGGAGCAGGCGGACGCTTATCTGCACGCCATGGTGTTGCTTAATCAGGCTATTACCCGAGATCCTACCTTCATTCTCGCCTATTGCCGGCTCGCGGAAGCAAACATTGAGTTTTACTTTCACGGCTACGATCGCTCTTCGCGACGTCTCCAGCTCGCGAAATCCGCCATCGATTCTGCCTTTCGCTTGCAGCCAGACTCGGGAGAAGCGCACCTCGCGCTGGCAACCTATTTTTACCACTGCTATTTCGATTACGATCGCGCGCGTGATGAGCTGGATATTGCCCGCCGCAGTCTGCCTAACAATGCTCGCATCCTTCAATGGAGCGGACTGATCGACCGGCGGCAAAACCGATGGCGTGATGCCGTGCGCGATTTTAACGATGCGCTCGCGCTAGACCCACAAAATAGAGAGATCCTGGGCGGTAACACGCAAATTTATCTCTACTTACGTGACTACAGCAAAGCAATGGAAATGCGCGAACGCCTTATTGCTCTTCACCCAAACGAAGATCGCCGATGGGCCACAGCCGAGTTCGATGTACTTCTGCGAGCCGACACACGCGGAATGCATGCACTTTTGCAGAAGGAAAACGCAAGTGACTATGAAGTGTCGGTCGATCACTTACGCCTCGCTCTCCGAGAGCGCGATACTGCCGCCGCCGAACGAGCGCTGGAAAGGCTGCGCACCCTTGGTGAAGATACAATTAACCTAAGAGGTGTGGGCTATGTGAATTTCAATCGAGCCTATCTGGAAGGCTTGGTCGACCGAATGAACGGAGATACCGTTTCAGCAAGCAGTGCTTTTTCTAAGGCGCGCTTGCAACAGAAAAAAGCGGTCTCCCTGCAACCAAACTATGGACCTGCCCTTACTGTTCTGGGTCTCATAGATGCGGCTCTAGGTCGAAAGGACGATGCATTGCGCGAAGGCCGCCGGGCGCTCGAGCTTACTTCTCCCGAAAAAGACTCACTCGATGCCGCGGATGTTCTATATTACTATGCTGTTATCTGTGCCTGGGTCGGCGAGCGGGACCTTTCGATCGAACAACTCCAGGCCTCGGCAAAACTTCCCGCCGGTGCAAGCTACGCCGAAGTTTCTCTCGACCCGCACTGGGATTCGCTGCGCGATGATCCGCGCTTCAAGAACATCGTCCGCTCTTTGCGGCCCCAGGTTCCCTAAAAGCAGCCGCTGCAATCTGATAATGAATCGTCGACCTGCTTGCCGGGGTTATCGATCGTGATCGTTAGGTCACCGCCAAAGAACAGCTCGGGATCGAGTGAGATCAGGAGAAGAATGAAGCGCGGGACCATCGAAGTGCACGTTTCACCCACCTGACCGACTGTCGAGCCGTTGATCGAGGGGCGCGCTTCGGTCGCTCGCCTAACGACTACTTCTTTTTGCCTTCGCCGGGGCGATAATCTTCCTCGGCTGCCTGAAAGGCCTTTTCGAGACCAACCAGGTCTTCGCCGGGACGGAAACTGTC
>JAICXG010000161.1 GCA_025980625.1 Chthoniobacterales bacterium | reverse complement strand
CAGGTGAGCGAGCCGCTCGTGCCCATCAGGCGCTTGAAGATTTTCGAACAATGCGAGGAATGGAGAGCGACGAATCCCATGCCCTGCCAGATGCGCTTCAGCACCCGGTCGACAACCGTTTCGCGCACTTTGCCGTGGGCGGCGTGGCCCCACGAGACGAGCACGTCGCTCCCGGCCAGAACGTTTTTCGTTAGGCCATGTTGCGGCTGCTCGAGGGTAGCGGTGCGCACCTCGAGCCGGCGATCTTCGCGCCGCGCTGCGGCGATGCAGTTGTGCATCCCGTCCGGATTGATTTGCCTAACGATGGGGTTCCTGCGCTCGTGCACGTTCTCGCCCCAAACCGTCACGCGGATGCCTTTCGCCATCTGGGAAGAAAGGATGAATCAGGAAGGCAGGAAAGGAGGAATTCGGAAGTCAGGCATCTTTGCCTGACTCGGCCGGCCAGGCATCCTGCCTGGCGGATTAGGGAAGCCGCAATGTCGTTCGGTTTCGACAGGCTGGGAAGCCTGTCTGCCGAGTCAGGCAGGATGCCTGACCTCCGTGCGTGTTGGAAACGCGCGATGAGTTGCAGCGCCTGAGATGATCTTGGTTGGGGATCGGTATCGCGATCTTTCGCGCGCGCGAGTGACCAGCGAATCGGGAAAGCGGAAGCCAAAATCCCTAACGCTATTTGGCATCCCTTCCTGCTTTCCTGCTTTCCTGATTCATAATCTGCACGACGGCAGAATGCCTCGCGATGAGCTGCAAAGCCTGCGCGACCAACTTGCGCCCCGGCGGGATCTTGTGCCAGGGGGAGGCGCCGGAAGGATGCGGGAGCGGAATCAAATCGAAGGGGAGCCCGGCGCGTTGCACGCGAAAGCTGCGCCCAATCACCTCTTCCAGTTTCGTTAGGGAAATGAATTGCGCGATCGCCAGTTTGCCGACTGGAATGACCAGACGCGGCTGGAGAATTTCAATCTCGCGATCGAGCCACGAGGAACAATTCGCGATCTCCTGCGGGTTCGGCACGCGGTCGCTCCCGCCCGGAGCTTTGCCGGGAAAACAACGGCAGACAGCGGCGAAATAGATTCGCGCACGCACTTCTTCTTCGGTCAGGCCGGCGGTCTGCTCAAACCAGCGGAAGAGCGTCCGGCCCGCAGTCCAGGCAAAGGGCTTTTTCGCCGCGGGCTCGCGCACCCCGGGCGCCTGGCCGACGAGGATCACTTTGCCCACGACCGCGCCACCAGAGACCGGCGGCGGACGCATGCGCGGGCAGCGCCGGCAATTGCGCAAGCGCGCGACATGCAGATCGAGCTGCCGCTGTTTCTCCCTCGTCGCGGCCATCGCCTAACGACGAAAGAAAAACGAGAAGAGCAGGCTCAGAATAATGCTGAGGATGATGCAGGTAACGATCGGGAAATAGAAACCGAAGTTGCCTCGCTGGATGCGAATGTCGCCCGGCAAACGTCCGATCCAACCGGCGCCGAAGCCGCTCCAAAGAGCCAGTCCAATCAGGACAACGACGATCCCGAAGACGACGAGGATTTTGCCAATTTCGGGCATGAGCAAAGAGATCGGCGCGGGACGTGCCGTCAAGGTGGCGCACCACCGGCGACTCATCAGGGCTTCAGGATCGCCGGCGTCGAGGAGGTTTCGAACCGTTCCGCGCCATTTCCAGAGCAGTGATGAGCATAACGTCGACTACGGTGTAATCGCTATCTTCTCGCCAAAGGTGCGCAGTGCGGCCATTCGGAGCGACGGACAAAAAATCCGGATGCGGAACGTGCAGCCGTTCAGAACTCGCCAGCACGAGATTGAAAGGCACAAAGGGCGTGGCGTGCCAAAACTTTCTTAGCTCGACCGCTGTCACCATATCAGGATGAGTGAAAGCCTCTCAACCGTCAACGAACTACGGTAGTATCTTAATTTGAAAAACGATTTTGAAAAGCCGACCGCGTTTGCTTTTCGTCGAGTTCCCGTGGATGCGGTGGAGCGCGGCTTCGGCGCGAGCGCGGATTATGGCCAGAGCGTAAAGACCTTCACCCTTACCGATTTGGCCGAACAGCGTAGGTATAGCCCGCCGGATATTCTCCACGTCGAACGCAAGGTGATCTTGGGCGCGCCTGAATTTAAGTCGATCTCAACCAGCTATGTTGAACGGCAAAACTTGACGATGCGAATGCATATGCGCCGCTTGACGCGCCTAACGAATGCGTTCTCAAAGAAGCTGGACAGCTTCAAAGCGGCTGTTGCGTTACATTTCGCCTATTACAACTTCGTCCGAATGCACAAAACACTCAGGATGACCCCAGCAATAGCGGGAGGCGTTGCGGCCACGATCTGGAGCGTGGATGACTTAATCGAAGCTGCATGACTGGCGCCCTCGCGAACATCAAGAAAGCGGTTGAACGCGCCGCAGAATGCCCCGCAAAACATATTGAATCAGCCGAAGTGATCGAAGGTTTTCGCCACCAAATTGTGTGGACCGGGACAGTAGAAATCTTTGACTTGATCGGTCATCCCAACGCAAACCGCGCTTATGGATGGCAAGAAGGCGAGCGCTTCGTTGCCGTGCTAGAGATCCCGCCCGTCGATTCGGCGAGCACGGCTGTCCGTGCTGCCATTGCCGCGAGCCAGAAATCAACACGGAACTAGATCGCTTGCATCAATTCGAGGTTGTGCCTCTTGGAAGGCTCGCTTTAATGGTTCGACTTCTTCACGGGGTGGATTAGCAATTTGCACGTAGCCTAGGAACAGCAAAGCGAGCTCCATTTTGCCAGAATGGATTTCGATACCAAAGCTTCCCAATTCTCGAAGAATTACCCGTATCCCCTTGATCTCGCATCCAACGATTTCGTTACCTTCCAAGGAATGATAAACCGTCAGAAGTTTATCTACTCGGTGGGCGTACGACGGTTCGTCTTTGAAATAGAATATTAAAGCGTCGCCGTGTGCCGAATAATATGGTTTCGAACTAAACCCTTTTGGAACATGCGTCCGCAAAAATTCAGCTAATTGGGCCATAGTTTCTTTCTAAAACGGTTTTTAAAATCAAGTGGATGTCTTGCCATTTTTGAATCTGCCCGCTCCCAACGCCAGTCAAAAATCACTAAATCTTTATCCATAAAAATCGTGAAAACAAATCCAGGGGGTGGCGGGACGGTGATATTGTGGTCGAGATACCGGTGTGCGGGAATTCCGGTGTAGCAGAATCCCGCCTCGAAATTGTCGCGTTCAAGCCCCTGGAAAATGGCCGATGGCTTTCGAAGAACATCAGGGATCGATAATGCTTCGAAAAACTTGTGTGACGGGCCGTATCTTAAGAGGTGGTTAAGCCTAGACTGCGAAAGCCGAAATTCTGCCGATTCTTGTGGCGAAAATGGACTTCGTCCATCCTGAATCAAATAGCCTCTGGGCATGGAGCACGCATGTGTATCCCACTCAGTGACTAAAAGTCAAAAAGAATCAGGGCCTAAACCACACGAGCAAAAAGTCTTTTCAGAGAGTCGGCGAGATGATCTACTGCTATGCGTCTGTTTACAGAGGCGTGGCAGAGCGGCTGAATGCGCCTGACTGAAAATCGGGTAGACCCTTCGCGGTCTCGCGGGTTCGAATCCCGCCGCCCGTTTTCAAATTAAGACACTACCCGAACTGCTCCTTGAACTCGGTTGCGACCAGGGTCGCGTTGTGCCCGCCAAACCCGAACGAGTTGTTGACCGCAACGCGCACCTTTTTCTCCCGCGCGACGTTCGCCGTGTAATCGAGATCGCATTCGGGATCGGGATTTTCGAGGTTGATCGTCGGCGGAATTTTCCCGTCGCGAATTGCGAGCGCGCAGATCGCCATCTCGACCGCGCCGGCCCCGCCTAACAAATGACCGGTCATCGACTTGGTCGAGCTGATCGTCAGGCCATTCTTCGCGTACTCACCGAAGACGGCCTTGATCGCGCGCGTTTCGCAGATGTCGCCCAGCCCGGTGGAAGTGGCATGCGCGTTGATGTAATCGACCTCGTTAGGCGCGATGCGTGCGTGCTCGAGCGCCATCTTCATCGCCCGGGCCGCGCCTTCGCCGTCGGGGGGCGGCGCGGTCATATGATAGGCGTCACCGGAAAGGCCGTAGCCGGCCAGCTCGCAGTAGATTTTCGCGCCGCGCGCTTTCGCATGTTCGAGTTCCTCGACCACGACGACGCCCGCCCCTTCGCCCATCACAAATCCATCGCGATCGACATCGAACGGGCGCGAAGCGCGCTGCGGTTCGTGATTCCGCGTGCTCAGCGCCTTCATCGCGCCGAACCCGGCGAGCCCAACCGGGATGACGGATGACTCCGCCCCGCCAGCGAGGAAGACATCCGCGTCGCCGAATTTGATGATGCGCCAGGCTTCACCGATCGCGTTGTTCGAGGTCGCGCAGGCCGTGACGATGCAGAGATTGGGGCCGCGCAGGTCGAGTTCCATCGAGATCAGCCCGCTCGCCATGTTGCTGATGAGCATCGGAATGGTGAAGGCCGAGACGCGCGAGGGACCTTTGTTCTCGAGAATGCTGTGCTGGTCTTCGAGGGTTTTTAAGCCGCCGATCCCGCTGCTCACGAGGACGCCGAAGCGGTCGCGATTCACCTTCTCAAGGTCCATCCCAGAGTCGCGCATCGCGCTCTTCGTGGCGCCCATCGCGAGATGAGTAAAGCGGTCGGTCCGCCGATGTTCCTTTGGATTGTTGAAGACGGTCTTGGGATCGAAGTCGCGCACTTCTCCGGCGATACGGGTGTCGTAGCCGGTCGTGTCGAAACGGGTGATCTCACCGATGCCGCTTTTGCCGGCGAGCAGGTTTTGCCAAAAGGTTTCCAGTTCGTTGCCTAACGGCGTAACGACTCCCATGCCGGTGATGACGACTCGTCTGTTCATTTCGGGATTGAAGCGAGCTAGCGGTTTAGCGATTTATCAGGTCCGGTTTGCGGCAATGACTAAATCTCTCAATCGCTGATTCGCTAAATATTTATCGCGTGCCCATCCCGACGCTCTGGACGGTCTGGAAAAGCTTGCCCTCGGTCTTGATCGAGGGCGCAATAATAATTTCAGTCTGCTGAAACTCCGGGATGTCGCGCGCGCCGACATTGCCCATGCAGGTCGTAATCGCGCCGACCAGGTTCTGGCTGCCGTCGTCAACTTCCGCGGGACCGAAAAGAATCTGCTTGAGCGAACCGGTGGCGCCGACTTTGATCCGCGTGCCGCGGGGGAGATTGGCGTGGGGCGTTGCCATTCCCCAATGATAGCCGTGGCCCGGCGCCTCGTGGGCTTTGGCAAATGCGCTCCCGACCATGACCGCGTCCGCCCCGCAGGCGAAGGCCTTGCAAACGTCGCCGCCTTTGCTCATCCCGCCGTCAGTGATGATGGAGACGTAGCGCGCGGTTCTCTTGAAATAAGCGTCGCGCGCCGCGGCGCAATCGACCGTCGCGGTGACTTGCGGCACGCCCAGACCGAGTACGCCGCGTGAAGTGCAGGCCGCGCCGGGACCGACGCCGACCAGGACTGCCGCCGGCCCGCATTCCATAATCTCAAGCGTCGCGTCGAAGCCGACGGTGTTGCCGACGATCACCGGGATTCGCATTTCGCGGCAAAATCTCGCGAGCTCGAGCGACTTGTACTCGCTCGAAATGTGGCGCACGGTCGAGACGGTGCTTTGCACGACGAAAATATCCGCGCCCGCCTCCTGTGCGATCCGGCCGAAGTTTTCCGCCCGCTGCGGAATCGAACTCACGGCCGCCGGCACGCCGCCATCTTTGATCTCGCGAATGCGCGCCGCGATCAGGTCTTCCTGCACCGGTTCCTGATAGATCTTTTGGAGCAAGGCGGTGACCTCGCCTTTGTCGGCATCGACCACCTTTTGCAGAACTTCCTCTGGATTCTTGTAGCGCGTCTGCACGCCTTCGAGATTGAGCACGGCGAGGCCGCCGAGCTTCCCCATCTGGATTGCGAAGTGCACATCAACCACGCCGTCCATCGCGCTCGCGAGGATTGGAACTTTGAACTCGAGAGGCTCCGCACCACGGCGCGCGACTCGCCACCTGATGTCGACTTCGTTCGGGTTGATCGTCACTCTTCCCGGGACGAGCGCGATCTCGTCAAAGCCATAGGTGACACGCGCTTTTCGGTTCCGGCCAATCCACATTCCCATGATTAAATTCGATCCAGTTTAAAACGTTCGTTCAGGCTGCCGCAGCGCGGACAGCGCGGTAGAAGCGTCGTCGTTCGGTCCTCGAATTCGAATGCGCAAATCACGCACCGAAGCCGGTAGCGGAGCGCCCGCTGCTCGCGGCGCCGACGATTCCACTCCCCAAATATCCAGAGGAGAAAAACCGCCGCAAGGAAAAGCAGCAGGTAAAT
>JAICXG010000322.1 GCA_025980625.1 Chthoniobacterales bacterium | reverse complement strand
GGGCGAGTGTCCTAAACAAAGCGACAATTGACCAACTCTAACACTTTGCACCTGGCTCGCCTTTTATTCTTTACATCTTTCACTTCGCTCCTCATCCTCGATCCAGAAAGTATTTTCCTATGCACCACAGCAAAACACTCCTCCTCACTTTTGCCCTGCTCGCTGGTTCCATCTGGCTAGCTAATGCGCAAACCGCCCGACTCGCCAATCTCTCTTCGCGCGCCTTTTGCGAAACCCGCGACGCCGTCCTCCTCGATGAATTCGTCATCCAGGGCATGGGCACCGAGACCTTAGTTATGCGCGGGCTCGGTCCATCCCTTGGCGGCTTCGGTGTGCCCGACGCGCTCAAAGATCCCACCGTGTTCTTATTCGATGCACGCGGTCGCACCCTCGATGCCAACAACGACTGGATGGATAACCCCGATAAAGACGAGATCATCGCCCACGGCCTCGCACCGACCGATCCGCACGAATCGGCCATCATCGACACTCTTGCGCCCGGCCTTTACACGTTTGTCGAGCAAGGCGTGCGTCGCACGCAAGGTGTCGCTCTCCCGGAAATCTACGACCTGTTAGACGGAGGCCTGCAACTCTCGGCCGTCGGGACACGCGGGTTTGTTTCGACCGGAGACAATGTGATGCTCGGTGGGTTTATCCTGACTGGGTCTGAGTCTGTCTCCTTACTCATTCGCGGCCTTGGCCCATCCCTGGCCAATGCAGGCCTGAGCCGCGTCCTGACTGATCCCAACCTGGAGCTTTACGACGCAAATGGGCAGCTGATTTTCCTTGATGACAACTGGAAAGACACTCAGGAAGAAGAGATCATTGCGACCGGGCTGCCGCCGACAGATGACCGGGAATCTGCCATGGTCGTGACGCTCGTTCCTGGCGCTTACACGGCGGTGTTATCCGGTATCGACAGCACCACCGGCATTGGATTCTTGCAGCTCTATTCCCTCGAACTGCCCATCCGCGAATTGAATCCAGCTCCGATCATAAAGGGCAGTCACTAAGCCCGCCTGAGCTACAACCTCCGTCCACCGCGCCGATCTTCCACTCCCGAAATGCCATGTCGGATGGGCGCATTGAAACTTACGGCTACCACTTCTAGTCACCTCCTTCTTCCGCCTATCCTGCACACGAGATATGTTTAAGGAAAAAGGAGGAAACATAAGGTTGCCTTGGGGTTAGTCGAAACGAACCTTATCGCGAACAGTTCAGCCGCCAGCTTGGATACCGGGTGTGACTCCCATTCGACAAAAGAAAACGCCTCGTGCCTGTCGACGCGAGGCGTTTTAATTGTCTGGCTGGGAGTTAAGCCCTGACTGCTTCTTCTTTCGGAGTCGATGACATCGATGAGCTCGTCACATCCTCCGCGCCGGCATCCTCGAAGATCCCTTCGGCGCGATCTTCCTCATCGTCATTGCGCACGGCGACAGCAATAAGGTAATTGCCAGCTCTGAGCTTTTGTTCATAGCGTTTGGCTTCAATCTCAGGAATCCCGAGACCGATCAGGCCGCCGACGATTCCACCGGTCGCGCCGCCCACCGCCGCGCCGCTAAGCGCTGCTATGATTGGCCCGGCCGCGATTAACGGCCCGACGCCAGGAATAGCTAGCGCACCGATGCCCGCGAGCAAACCAAGCACGCCGCCTGTAACTCCGCCGGTCGCCGCTCCGGTCGTCGCGCCCTCGGGCGCCTTGGTTGCTTTCACATGACCAATGTCATGTTTTCCCTCGGTATCGGGCAGGAGAATGGATATCTCCGAGGTTGGGAACCCGGAGGTTTGCAGCCGCTCGACGATTTGTTCCGCTAGCGAGTGGCTCTTTACGATGCAGAAGACTTGTGTTTTTGACATAATGTTTGTGTGTTCTTTCTAATAAATGGTGGAGTTAGACTTATTTCGACGCTTTGACTTCGAGTTGATCCTCGACCCTGGTGTTACCGGCATGCGTCTTTGCCAGTTCCGCGATTTTTGCTTTCTCCTCGGCGCTCTTCACCGGGCCACGGAGAGTTACGACACCGTTTTCGGTGACGATCTTCACGTTCTTAGCCATCATGCTCAGTGAAGCATCATGCACGATCGCGCGACGAATCGCCGCGGTCGTCTTGATGTCCGCTGAGTTATTTGACTGGTCACCGGAGGTTTGCGTCTCGCCCGAGCGATCACGCTGGTTGCGGCCGGAATTATCGGCGGCAGGCGCGGAATTATCCTGCGCCACGGCGGTGAATGTGAGGGCGGAGAGACAGAGTAAGGATAGGCTGAGTTTTTTCATATGTTTTTGGGTAACCGCCGACTGTGGCGGCATGGTTAATACGTAGCGCGGACCTGGTTCGGTTCCCTTTCCTACGAAATATATTTAACAATCCCAAAATTGTGGTCCCCTGACTTGGGCTTAGACCTGAGTTGCGCCGATTTTTTGGAGTCTCTTTTGATGCGCTCGCACCCGCTCGCTCCCGCTAACTTCGCGGCGTCCCTCCGCCTTTAGCCTTTCGCTTTTCATTTTCCACAGCCGGCGGTTCGTCTTGAACGCCGCTCTTTCGACAGAGAACGGTAATCTTCCCTTCACGGCCGCGACAAGGTTCGTGCGGTAGCTTCTTTTTATGGACTTGCGCTCATGGCTAACCTTGGCCTTACATCCGGCGACAGTGCGACGCGCGCGGCTCACCTCGCTCATCGTCGGCACCATCCTGGTTGCGATCAACCACGGACCGGCCATCCTCAGTGGCGGACTGACCGGTGAGCGGCTATTTCAGATTTTCCTCACCTATCTGGTGCCCTATACCGTTTCGACCGTCTCCAGCGTCGCGACCCGCCGCGAGATCCGCGGAGCATCCGCCGCAGCAATCGCCAGCCCGAAGACCGGGCTCTACAACGCGGTCGAACCGACCTGATCTGCGGCTCAAGCGGGAATCTTGCCGAAACAGGTTACGGCCAAAG
>JAICXG010000179.1 GCA_025980625.1 Chthoniobacterales bacterium | reverse complement strand
TCGCGGAGAGAGGGCAGCCGGCGCGGCCTGCAGAGGCGCCGGTTATGATCAGCGCGGCTGATCATCAGGAGCTTGGTGCGGCGATCGCGGCGGCGAGGAAACTCACTGCCAGGGCCGGCAAAATGCGCTCACTCCAAGACAGGCTGGCGCGGGCCAGACTTATTCCCGCGGGTCAGGTGCCTCGTGACTTGATCACCATGAACAGCCACGCTGAAATCGTCGAGCTGGCGAGTGGCGAGCGATTGAACCTGACCCTGGTTTATCCAGTCGAGGCCGATATGGAAAAGGGCAGAGTGTCAGTCTTTAGTTCGTTAGGTGCAGCCCTCCTGGGCCGGTGCGTGGGTGATGTATGTGAATGGCCGGTGCCTTATGGCGTGCGGCGATTCATGATCAACGCAGTGCTTTTTCAACCCGAGGCGGCTCTTGCCCGCGCGGCATAGTGGAAGGGTTGCGCCTGCAAATTACCAGTCACTGGCTGGTCAGTCTTCGCTTTGCGATAACCTCGGCCCGAGCGTCCAGGCCCAGGCGGCCGAGGCGAGCAGCCAGAGAAGCGCGGCATATATAAGATGACTGTTGCGTTCGACCGGAAAGAAGTCGGCGCTTACCCGGGCCAACATCGCGAGGAGGAGAAAGGCGAGCGCGGTGACGAGGAAACGCAGCCGTTGCCGGAAAAGATGACTCGCGCCGGCGTGGCCGAGAATCACCCGTGTGCTGACGGTGAACAGAATGATGCTGAAGCCGCCGAGAAAGACGACGTGAAGATTCGCCACCCGCCGATCTGGAAAGAGAAGAGGCATGAATAATCCGGCAACGAGAAGAACTCCACCGAGCTGAAAACATTGAGCGAGAAAGGTGCGTCCGCGAGCTTCGGTAAAAAGCCCGCCTTCGATCCCGAGATACCAGGCACTCGTTAGGCCGCGGAGCAGCGCTGCGCTCCGGGTCCAGGCAAGCGCTTCCAGGAGAAAAGAGATCCAAAGCGCCAGCAGGCAAAGGGCGGCCAGCCGCGCCCCCTTTTTCCACATCGCGGCCGCGATCCGTAAATCAGCCGGTTCAGCCGGCTGCGCGACGAGAAGCTTGGGAAAGAAAAAGGCGCCGACGCCGAGGATCGGAAAGAGAATGAAACCTTCATTTAGCAGAATGCTGCCGAGCTGATAAAGCCAGAAGCGCTGAGATTGGAGAAGCGCTATTCCTGCGATCGCATTGATAAATCCGCCGAGGACGAGGAGAAAACTTGGCGGCGGTAGATCTTGCAGCCGGCGTATGCGCCTAACGAGTATAGCAAGGAACAGAAGCAGGAGGGCGAGAAAGAGGAGATCGCCGAGTAACTGTTGGCGCGCGAGGTGCAGCCCGGCGATTGCGAGCTGCAACAAGATCAGAGTAGCGACTTCGACCATGCCGAGGGGCGGTGCGTCGAGCAGACGCGGCCCCGCCGTACCGAGGAACCCCAGGACGAAGGAACCCATTAATCCTTCGATCATCAGTCGCATGTGCGGGTTCGAGGGATAAGCCGCAAGGAAGTGCCAGAAATAAAGCGGCCAAAGCGCAACGCCGATCGCGCCAAGCAACAATCCAAGCGGGAAGAAGATCCGGAACGGCTCCTCCCAAAACAGCTTCATTCTATATCGACGTTCTTCCATACTGAACCGAAACAGTGCATCGGGATCTCGCCAAAGCAGCTGCTCTTCGGATGGCTTCATTATGACCCGGCCTTTTGCGCCCGCACCTTGATTTAGATCAAGTTCAGCCAGGAAACGAGTTTGTATGCAGCAGCGGAAGCTGTAGCTGAAAAGAGAGGATTTTGTGCAGCATCTGGCGGTATTTTTTGCCCCCCGCCGTGATCGCCATTTACATAGTGATTGTTGGCCGGAATGTATCTGAAAGAAGAAAGGTAGAAGATTGGAATCATGGGCATGAGCGCTGGCGGCGACCTCGATATTTCCACACGATCAATGAACCTGAAAATCCCGGAGCCGCTCCGGTTGCGCGACGAATCGATCGCGGCGGCGCTGCGACGCGCAGCTGAAAGTGGAGGCAAGACCGGCGAAGCAGCGGAGTTACTGCAAGCGATTCTGCTTCCGCATCTGGCCAAGGAGCGCGTGGATCTGCTCCCACCGCTCGCCGTCCTGCCAGCTCTCGCGCGCGGCCAGTTCTCGCCGGAGATGGCTGGAGTGCTTCCCCAGATCGAGCAGTTGAAGCGAGATCAGCACACCTTGCAGGTCGAGCACGCAACCATTCTCTCGGCGATCAAACTTTTAGTCGCGGCCGCCCGGGAAGAGGATAAGTCCCAGCACGCGCGCTTTGCCGAGCTGCTGCTCTTTCGAGCCTGGCTCGATCAGTCACTCTTTACGCCTTTGGCCATTGTGATTGGCAAATATGTGCAGCTGCGGTTGCACGCCAGCGCCCTCCCGGCGCCGGCTCCGTCATCGTTAGGGCAAAGGCCTGAAATCGAGCTGCCAGAGGCGCTTCGGCTCAGCCACAGCCGGTTGAGCGCGGCCTTGGCAAAAGCGATGCGGGCCGGAGGCCAAACCATGGTGGCCGCCGAAGTCCTCGCGCAATTGCTGGAATCGCATCTCCACAAAGAGGACAAGGCGATCTTTCGTATTCTCGGCCTGCTCGAGTTGATCGCGGCCGACGAGAAAGAGGCCGTCAGCGCGGCAGATGTTTCCGAGTGGGACGAGCTCGAGCCGAGCGAAACATCTCTTCACGAGGAGCACATGGCTCTCATGCGGGCGACTGAGAAACTGCTCGTAAACGCCCGGGCGGAAGATGCCGATGAAGTGGTGGATTTTGCCGAGCGGCTGCTTCTGCGGATTCAACTCGACGAAGAGATTCTCTATCCCGCCGCCTTACTCACTCGGAATTACCTGAAATGGCAAGGGCGGACTAACTCTCCCGCGTAAGCATCTGCCCGGAAAGAGACTCATGAAAGCTACTCTTCAACTGTCGTTCCTCCGGAGCTGGACTCGCATCGTTCGCGGCGTCGCAATCGTATTGCCTTATGAAAGTCACATGACTGGGGGAAAATAGCGATGCTCGACTTTTATGCCATCGAGAGGCTGCTCACGCCGGAGCAGCGCGCTGTGCGCGACGCCGTGCGCGAATTCGTGGATGGGGAAATTATTCCGAATGTGCGCGAGTGGTGGGATCGGCACGAATTTCCAAACGCGATTAAGGATAAGTTTGGTGCGCTCGGCCTCTTCGGCGCCAATCTGCCCGAGGAATACGGTTGCGCAGGTATCGATAGCATCGCCTATGGCTTGATCAACTATGAGCTGGAACGAGGCGACAGCGGTCTGCGCTCCTTTGCCTCAGTCCAGGGCGCGCTCGTGATGTATCCGATCTTCGCCTATGGCTCGGAGGAGCAACGCCGGAGATATCTGCCTGAATTAGCGGCGGGGCGATTGATCGGCTGCTTCGGGTTAACGGAAAGCGACGGCGGGAGCGATCCCGGGGCGATGCGAACGCGCGCGCATCGCGATGGCGCAGGCTGGATTCTTGATGGTTCGAAAATGTGGATCACTAACAGTCCGATCGCGGATATCGCGATCGTTTGGGCCAAAGATGACGACGACGTGGTCCGTGGCTTTATCGTGCCGGCCGGCACGACCGGCTACAGCGCGCCGGAGATCGAATCGAAGATGAGCCTGCGAGCCTCCTCCACGGGTGAGATTGTCCTGGAGGAGTGCCGCGTTGGACCGGAAGCGCTCCTGCCGGAATCGAAAGGGCTGCGCTCTCCGCTCGGCTGCCTGACCCAGGCGCGCTACGGCATTTCCTGGGGTGCGCTGGGAGCGCTCGAGGCGGTCTACACCTGCGCACGCGACTACGCCGCGACGCGGACCACCTTTGGCAAGCCAATCGCCGCCCGCCAACTGGTCCAGGACAAGCTCGTCCGGATGGTGACCGATCACAGTCTAGGACTTCTCATGTCTTACCAACTCGGGAGGTTGAAGGACGAGAAGCGGATGACCTTTGCCCAGGTCTCGATGGCAAAGCGCAACAACGTTCGCGTCGCCCTGAACGGCGCGCGCCTCGCTCGCGAGATCCTCGGCGGTAATGGCATTAGCACGGAGTACCCGGTGATTCGCCACATGCTCAACCTTGAAACGGTCGACACCTACGAAGGCACTCACGATATTCAAACCCTTATCATCGGACGCGAGATCACGGGAGTGAACGCATTGGAGTGACTAACGACGAAAGGTTCTCCGGGAGGATCTCGTTGTCGCGCTGAAAGGTCCTATGTTGCGTCGGCGTAAAGATCGGCAAAAAACTGGAAAGCGAGATAAACGAGCGATGAAGAAACCAACTGGTCAAATTGCAGTTAATCCTGAAAAGACAAGGTCGCCTCGCAAGCTAAACGGACCCGACCAGCCGATTCGTTGTGCCAGCCCACCGTGTTACCTGGGAGAAATCGAGGAATGACCGGTGCTCCAGGGTTGCCTGATCGCACAGCAGCAAAGTTTCGACAAGAAAACGGAGAATTAATATGGTTGCCTCGTGAACCGTCCCAATAACCAACTGGCCCCCCGCCTTGCGCAAGATCGTTTCGGAGTTTCTGTCCCTTCGCCAGCAGAGTTTGATGGAGCAATCTCACCTCGTGGGGCGGCGTCGTATGTCCTCTGTTTTGTGATTATCGCGCTCTCTTTCGCGGCCGACCTGATGCTGCCGCGCGGAGCGACTGCGGCGATCGGATATTGTCTTGTGCCCGTCCTGGCGCGGACTTCGGGGCGCATCTGGACTTTGTTGTTCGTCACGATTGTCTGCACGGCTCTCACCTGGGCTGGTTACTTTTTTGAGCCGGCCGGAGGATCCTGGTGGGCGTCGGCCTTTGATCGGGCAATGGTCACTGGCGTGCTCTGGCTGACGCTGTTGTTGGTTTGGCGATGGAGGCAGGCGGAAATCGCGGTCGCGAAGAAGGCGAGAGCATTGCGCGATGCAGTGCGGGAGTTGCGCCGGTCAAACGCAGAACTCGAAGACTTTTCCTCCGTTATTGCGCACGACATTCGGGGCCCGCTCTGTTCGATTTCGATGGCCGCGAAAATCCTATCCTTCCGAGACGCAGTGAAGACCGATAGCGAATCCAAGGACTGGATCGATTCGATTGTCGCCGAGATATCCCAGGTGAGTACTCTGATCGAGAGATTGCTCAGTTATGCACGGGTGGGTGCTGGCAAAGTGAAACTCACCTCGTGTGACTGCGAAACTGTCTTAGACACTGTCCGTCAAGCACTCCGAATGCAGTTAGAAGAAGCCGGAGCGCAACTTACTCACGAGCCATTACCCACTCTGCATGCCGACCCGCAACTTATCGCACAGTTGTTGCAGAACCTGATCGAAAACAGCATCAAATACCGCGGCTCGAATCCGCCCCGCATCCATCTCTCGGCCACGGCAATGGCGGAGGGCTGGCGCCTCTCCATCCGCGACAGCGGCATTGGCATAAGTCCTGAGGAATGCAGGCGTATCTTCGATCGGTTTTATCAGGGTGCGACCGGCCGACCTTCGACCGGAGCCGGGATAGGTCTGGCGACGTGTAAACGGATCGTCGAGCGACATGGAGGACGCATCGAGGTGCAGTCGGAGCCCGGCCATGGCACTACCTTTAGTTTCGTCATTCCCGATTCCAACTAACTGAAAAATGGACCGGTCCTCCTCGCCGACCCGGACCAGGAGTTACTCGTCCCGCCAAAAATTAACCGCCCAGGCACCGTCCGGCTGATGCTGGACGCGTGAGCGAAAACCTTCGCTCGTCAATTTCTCAATCAATGGCGAAGGTAGAAAGGGA
>JAICXG010000108.1 GCA_025980625.1 Chthoniobacterales bacterium | reverse complement strand
GATTATCTGGCCAGAAACTGAGGGAGCGTCCAAGCAAAGCTATACCTTCGCGCCACGCCCCGGCGCGAAAGCGCTGCCGGGCCGCCTCCAAGTCAGCCAGGCTGGCGCGTTGCAGGGTGCCTTGCAAGTTGCGATTGCTGGCGACGGCGGCCTGGCGTTGCTGGAAACTGACGGCTGTGGCGGTGAGCAAGATTGCAATCGTCGCAGCGAGAGCGCCGAACAATGGCTTGTGACGCGCGACCAAAAGCCGGAAACGTCTCCACGCGCCTGCTGCTTCGGCCGCTGGTGGCGAAGCCGCCTTGAAAGGCGGCGACATCAGCTTGTAACTCCTTCACGCTCGCGAAGCGATTGAAGGGGAGCAAGGCCATAGCTTTCAAAGCGACCGCGGTGAGTGACTCGGGAATAAGTCGATGAGGCAAATGTTGAAGCTTAGGGCGCGCGCTGTGGTCGGCCAGGAGTGGCGCCGCATGTTCCAGCCAGGCCCTGGCGGTAGCGTTGCTGTGCTCATCGCTTTCAAGAAACTCTAACACCTGTTGAGGAGTGCTCCGCGGCGGGGTTTCCAAGGTGAGCAGCGCATAGAGAATTGCGCCCAAAGCGTAGATGTCGGTGCGTTCGTCGGCCGAGGCGGCGCGTCCGATGACTTGCTCGGGAGCCATGTAGCCCGGTGTGCCCATGACACTGCCGGCCTGAGTAAGAAGCGGATCGGCCGCGTGTTCAGAGTTGGATTCGTTAGGCGAGGCTTGGACGGGCGGCCGTAACGGATGCGGAGCAACGGCCGGGCTTTCCAGCTCGTCTCTCTGGAGGATTTTGGCGGCGCCCCAGTCCATGACCAGGACTTCGCCGTAGTCGCCCACCATGATGTTATCCGGCTTGAGATCGCGATGAATAACTGCCGGAGACTGGCTGTGGGCGAAGGCGACAGCATCGCAAACCTTTTGAAAGATTGTGAGCAGCGATGGCAAGTCATAGCTCTGCAACGCGCCCGGCTCACCTGCATTGAGATCACGCAGGATTTGACGAAGAGTTACGCCTTTGACCAACTTCATGGTGTAGAAGACGCGGCCCTCTTCATCGACATTAAGCTCATGCACCGGCACGATGCTCGGATGTTGCAAGCGGCCCGTGATGCGAGCTTCGCGAATGAATCGGAATTGGCCGGCCTGGTCTTCGGACCGTCGCAGCACCTTGAGCGCGACGGTTCGCTGGAGTGACTTCTCGACCGCGGCCAGGACCTTACCCATGCCGCCATGACCTATCTCTTCCCCGGACAGATAGCGTCCTTCTTCGAGTTCGCTTGTAAGTTCCACAGTTGCCAGAGATTGACTTGCTCCAGCGGGTAAAGCGCTGGTCATGGTGGGCGATTCTTCTTCAGACAGGGCTCGCCAGGTTAGCGTTGTAGGACCGAGCGTCAGCGTTTCACTATCGCGCAAGGTAATCGGCGGGTGAACGCTGCGGCCCTCGAGCAAAAGCCGGCCGCTGGCCTGCAATGAAACAAAGGAAGCGAGCGGTTCCAGCGAGAGAGCGCCATCACCATTCCAACGTAACTCTGCCTGACGTGGCGCGATCGATGGATCATCGATCACAACCTGGCACTCAGGATCGCGACCAACCCTTATCGCTTGATGAGCCGCGAAAATAAGATGCTGCTGCTCTCCCGCCGTGGAGATTCGTAATTCCAGGAAGTCTGTTTTCATCTCCGCCCGGGGGCCTGGCGGGGAGGGGAAGCAATGCTTTACGCAAAAGCACCTCTCAGGGCCAGACGAAGTCGAGCGCCCGGCAATATAGGAAATCAGTTGCCGGTGAAAATAAAAATCGTGTTCCCGGCGGAAATGATGTCGCCAGCCTTAAGGATCGCTTCCTCGGCTCCGACAGGCTGTTGGTTAAGTACGGTGCCGTTGCGCGAGCCGCGGTCGCGCAAAATGTAAAAGCCTTCGCTCGATTCGATCTCGAAATGGATCCGGCTCATCTCGGCGTCTTTGAAAGTAAGATCGCAGCCAGCGGCATTCTGTTCGCGACGCGAAAGCCGGCCGACAACCAGGCGTTGATTAATTGCGTGACATTCCACTTTGGCCGAGTCGGGCGTTTGATAAAGAAGCGCGGGCCCCTCGGGTTGCTGCGGCAGGGCGGCGTAAAGTTCGCCAAATTTGCGAACCCGATCGAGCAGTTCGCTTCGCGCCGGACCGAGTTTTTGCAGGGTCACCTGCGCCTCGGTGACGAGCGCGGCGAGCGCCTCGTCGGATAATGCGCCCGGATTCATTCCTGTTCTTTCGATTGCTCGAGCGCCTCCTTCAAATCCAAACCGCGCTCGAGACCCTGCAACATCCGGCGCAGGCGGGCGAGAACGGCGCGCTTGGCTTCATAAACATTGCCAGCCGAGGTATTGAATCGGCGCGCAACTTCGCGGGTTTCCATTCCATCGAGAGTGACAGCTCGGAAGATGGCGACGGTTCTGGGTTTAAAAATCCGCCGCTCGATCAGGAAATCGAGCGCGACGGCGACAAGGGCCATTTGTCCACAGCGTTCGGCTGCCTCAGCCGGATTGTCGCCGGCTGGAGCGCGTTGTTCCGGGGCACGCGAGAGCGGCGAGGAGGAAAGGCAGTCCAGGGGCAGATGACGCGCTTCCCGGCGGTTGCGCCGGCGGATGGCATCGATGACACAACCCTTGGCGACGTTAAAGAGAAAGCCGCTAAACGGTCCCTTGCCCGGCTCGAAGCGAGCGAACCCGCCGCGTAACATTTTCACCATCGTCTCCTGGAGCACATCCCAGCAATCCGATTCGCCTAACGAATGCCAGGCGGCGAATGCAAGCAGCGGCCGCTCATAGACAGCATAAAATTTTTCCCAATCAGCATCGGAGGTTCCGGCGCGGAGGCGGGAAATGAGGGTGTGCTGGGTTGGGATCACGCTGTTGCTGGATCGTGAATGGGCTGGCTGGAATCGGCAATCGCAAAGGTGCTCGACACGTCGCTCTGCGCGGGTCTGGTCACCTGACCTGCCGGTCGATCGCAAAGGCGATGGAACAACGGGGCGAGCCGGCAAGCAGATGGCCACAACTCCAGAACGCTTGAGGAAGCCGAATTCTCAGGCGGCAAGCGCGACTGAGGAAAGGTTTAAAGACCGCTGCTCGTTACCTCGGCGCGAGAAAACTGCTTGCGCTGACGACGATCGGGAGCGTGGAAAATCAGGAACGCTCTTGCACTGGAAGGTTTGGGGAGGTGGCGCCTTCTGCGCAATTGTTGCCGGCGAGCCGGCAACAACGACACAGCAGGGTGTGCTCCCAGAAAGCGGCGGCCTCGTCGCCGCTACTTCATCAACAAGACGGACCGACTGCGCTTGATCTCGCGCGTGATTTTGCGATGCATGTGCGCCGGCATCCCGGTCACGCGCCGAGGAAGAATTTTCCCGCTCTCGGTCACGAATTTTTTCAGCAGATCGGGATTCTTGTAATCGATCGCTTCGGCCGCGATGTCGATGCGGCGGCGCGGCATGGTACGATTGGCCCGGCGAAAGGCAGAACGGCGTTTGGCGGTTTTGGGTTGCATCTTACCTGGTCTCGCGGTGCAGGGTGTGCCGCTTTAAAAATGGATTGTATTTCTTTTTCTCCAGCCGGTTCGGAGTGCGCGGACTCTTCTTATTCCGCGTTGTCATGTAACGGGAGACGGGAGCGCCGGCGGCTTTCGCTTCGGTGCATTCCAGTGTGATGATTTCCTGGGGCATGTTCGTTATTCCTTGGTCTCTGCGACCGGTTCCTCTTCTTCGCCCTCGCGCGCTTCATCGTCCGTCAGACCGAAGAGCGAAGTAACTGACTGCCGAACGCGTGAAGCCTTGCTCTGTTTCTCGAGCTGCGACTGGCATTCGACCGTGAAGCGGGCGAACGGAATCGCCTCGAGCCGGGCGCGCGAGATCGGCTTACCCGACATTTCGCATTTGCCGTAGGTGCCGAGATCGATCCGCTTCAAAGCTTCATCGATCTCATAAAGCGCGTCCTGTTCCTGAGACAAAAGGCTGAGCGCGAAATCGCGATCGTAAGCGTCGCTCCCGGCATCAGCCTGATGCATTCCAAAGGCACTCGCTTCGCTCCCTTCGGCCCGCGCGCGCAGCGTGTCCTGCGCTACGCCGGTCATGGAATCGACCATCGCATCGCGGAGCTGAAGCAGTTTTTCTTTTTGTTTTTTGATGAATGGATCGAGTCGCCGTCCCCTGGACGTGGCGTGATTGCCGATGATGGTCAGCGTCTCGCTCGTTTTCGCGACTGACTTTTTGGCTTTGCCATTGGCTGAACGGATCGGGGCGGGAGCGCGCTTGCTCGATTTCCGCTGAACCGGGGCAGCAGCGGTTTTCCGAGCCGCTTTCTTCCGCGGCGCAGTCTGCTTGCTGACCGCTTTTTTCTTCGCGGCCTTGGCAGGAGATTTTTTCGATGAACGAGCCATAAATTGATTTCGGGAAGCGCCTTCCCCATCTTTCCGGATTTGGGGAGGCTTAATTAAGAGCGATAAAATTTTTGCGCAAGCGGTTTCGGTGCCAATTCGAGCAGTAGCAATTTACCTATTTGCCCGGGCATCTGCGCCTAGGAGCTGGCACTGGAATAATGCTGCACCGCCCAGCGCCAAAAGCCGCGGCTCATGAGGGTCGCGATCGAGCCGGCGACGACGAGATGAAACATCAGCCAGCTGGGCTGGCCTAACGATTTGATGAGGAGACGCGCCGGGATGTTGGCCACGATCACGACCGGGATGAACCAGCCAAAGACGAGCCGAAAAAGCCGCGGAAAAATCACATCGGGATAGCGGGCGATGTTGAGAAAGTTGAAATAGCCATAGACCAATCCCTGCGCCCTAACGATCCAGAAACTGACCGCGGCGAGTGTGAGCATGATGGAATAGTGGATCGCAATCCCGAATCCGATCGCAATGAGATACAGCAGGACCGCCCACAGCCCGGGCACGACATGCAATTGGTGGAGCGAAAAGACGACCACGACCGCGCCGATCAGCGCATTGATGACGCTGTCGAGGCCGAACTGTTTTGTTGAGACCGCGAACTGGCTGTCGATCGGCAGGACGAGCAGCGAATCGAGCTTCCCTGTGCGCACCAACTCGGGCACGTTCGCAACGTTAACGAAGAAGAATGCCTGAAAGAGCTGCGCGATGATCTGGTGCGTGCCGACGAGGAGCACCACTTCCCATTTCGTCCAGTCGCCGATCTGGTCGACCTGCCCAAAGATGATACTGAAGAAAAGAATCTGGCCGCAAAACCAGAGCACCTCCACCAGCATCCAGAGAATGAAGTTCGCCTTGAAGTTCATCTCGCGGATGAGCGAGTTGCGCAGCATGATCGAGTAAATTTCCAGGTAGCGGCGCATTCTTTTGTTGTAACTAATTCGGCTCCGGCCGGTCTAAAGGATAGCTGACGGCGCAGCGTCGTCGGCTTTTTTCATGATGAAACGAGTCTTCCAAATTGGCGGCGCGATCGTGCTTCTTCTGCTGGCAATTTTTGTCCTCGCTCGTTGCAGCAACGGCGGCGCGAGCGAGTACCAGACCAGCACTGTCACGCGCGGCGCGATCACCGAAGCGGTCACCGCCACGGGCACGCTCAACCCGGTCGTGAACGTGCAGGTGGGCAGCCAGATCTCCGGAAACATCCAGAAACTTTTCGTCGATTTTAATTCACCCGTAAAAGCGGGTCAGGTCGTGGCGGAGATTGACCCGGCGGTTTTCCAAGCCGCCGTCCTGCAGGCACAGGGCGATCTCGACAACGCGAAAGCTGCGCTCGAGCTCGCGCAGGTGACGCAAAAGCGGATGGTCGAGCTGGTCGCGAAACAGAATTCGTCGCAGTCCGAGCTCGACCAGGCGAACGCGGCGCTACATCAGGCAGAGGCGCAGGTCAAGATCAAGCAGGGCGCGCTGCAAAAGGCGAAGGTCGATCTCGAACACTGCACAATCACCTCGCCGATCGATGGCATCGTTATCTCGCGCAGCGTCGATGTCGGGCAGACCGTTGCCGCCAGTTTGAGCGCGCCGGTCATTTTTACAATCGCAAATGATCTGACGAAAATGCAGATCGATGCGGCCGTCGCGGAAGCGGACATCGGCGGAGTCGACGTTGGACAGAAGGTTGATTTCACAGTCGACGCTTTTCCGCGCCGCACCTTTCACGGCGCAGTCACGCAGGTGCGCAACGCGCCGACGACGGTGCAGAACGTCGTTACCTACGACACCGTCATTTCGGTCAACAACGCCGACCTGAAACTGAAACCGGGCATGACCGCCAACGTCTCGATCATCGGCGCGCATCGCGACAACGTCTTGAAGCTGAGCAATGCCGCCTTGCGTTTCCGGCCGCCGAACGCCGCCCCGGCGGTGTCGTTAGGCGGGCGCAGCCGGAGCAAACCAGGCGAGCAGCAAACGGGGCGCACAGTTTACCTAGTGCGTGGCTCCAAGCCAGCCCCGGTGCAGATCAAGACCGGGATTAGTGACGGCATTTTCACGGAAGTGCTCGATGGGCTGAAGCAAGGCGACGGTGTCATCACCGCCATGATCGGCAAGGAAACGACGGCCGCGCAACGATCGAACAACCCGATCGCCGGCGGTGGCCGCCGTTTCTAGCAGACAAACATGGCCGCGAACCACGCCGTCGTTAGTCTGGAGGAGGTGCACAAGACCTATCACACTGGCGAGGTGGAGGTGCGCGCCGTCCGCGGCGTCTCGCTCGGGATCGCGCGCGGCGAATTCGTCGCCATCATGGGCTCGAGCGGCTCGGGCAAATCGACCCTCATGAATCTGCTTGGTTGTCTCGACCGGCCGACTTCCGGCCGTTACCTGCTCGATGGCGAAGATGTCTCGGGACTTGATCGCGATCAGCTTGCCGACATCCGCAATCAGAAGCTCGGTTTCGTTTTCCAAAGCTTCAACCTCCTCCCGCGCACTTCGGCGCTTGAGAACATCGAGCTGCCACTGCTCTACGGAAGGCAACGCCTAACGAGCGCAGAACTGGAGGAGAAGGCGCGCAAAGTCCTCGCGACGGTTGGCCTCGCCGGACGGGAGGATCATCATCCAAGCCAACTTTCCGGCGGCCAGCAGCAGCGGGTCGCGATCGCGCGCGCCCTCATCAATGACCCGGAAGTGATTCTGGCCGACGAACCCACCGGCAATCTCGACAGCCGCACGAGCGCCGAGATCATGGGAATTTTCCAGCAGCTCAACGACCGCGGCATCACGATCGTGATGGTGACGCATGAGGCCGACATCGCTACCTGCGCGAAACGCAACATCCTGATGCGCGACGGAACAGTGCAGAGCGACGAGCCGGTGGCGCATCGGTTCCTCGCGCAGTCAAATCAAACCTGATGCTCTCGCGGGCCCCCGTTCTCCGGACTGCGCGCGGTTTTTAGAACGAGGTTTTTTAACACGATGAGATTCGAATCCAGCTTTAAAATCGCCGGGCGGGCCTTGCGCCGGAACAAGATGCGCTCAGTCCTGACTGCGCTCGGGATCATCATCGGCGTCGGCGCGGTGATTGCGATGGTGAGTATCGGCAACGGAGCCAAGGCGCAGGTCGAGCAACAGATCGCCAGCCTGGGCGAAAACGTGATTCTGATTTTTTCCGGCAGCGTCACTTCAAGCGGCATCCGCACTGGCTGGGGCAGTGCGGGGACGCTGAAGATTGAAGACGCCGATGCAATCCGCCGGGAAGTGCCGGGAGTGACGGCGGTGAGCGACGAAGTGGTTTCCACCAGCCAGGTCTCGGCGGGCAACCAGAATTGGTTTACTCGGATTTACGGAGAGTCGCCGGAGTATTTCGACATCCGGCAATGGCCACTCAGTGACGGCGCGATTTTTACACCGCAGGATGTGCGGAGCGCGAACAAGGTTTGCGTGATTGGCCGCACGACTGCGACCCAGGTCTTTGGCTCGGAAAGTCCAGTTGGCCAGGTTTTGCGGATTAAAGGAGTGCCTTTTCTCGTCACCGGAGTCCTGACGCCGAAAGGGCTCAGCCCGCAGGGGACGGATCAGGACGACATCGTGATCATGCCTTACACGAGCGCGATGAAACGGGTGATCGGCGGCACGACTTTGCGCGGGATCAACGTGCAGGTTTCTTCGCCTAACGACCTTGCGCCGGCCCAGCAACAAATCACCGAGCTGCTGCGGCAGCGGCATAACATTCGTCCCGGGCGCGACGACGATTTCACGGTTCGCAATCAAGAGGAGATCGCGGAAGCGGCCACCTCGACCTCGCGCGTCATGACGCTGTTGTTAGGCGCGATCGCCAGTGTCTCGTTAGTCGTGGGCGGCATCGGGATCATGAATATCATGCTTGTGAGCGTGACCGAGCGGACGCGCGAGATCGGCGTGCGGCTCGCGGTCGGCGCGCATGGCCGCGACATTCTCACGCAATTTCTTATCGAAGCGGTCACGCTCAGTTCCATCGGTGGCATCATCGGGATTGTCGTTGGGCTGACCGCTTCGCAGTTGCTCTCCGCCCTGGCGCACTGGCCGACGCTCATCTCGATCAGCTCGATCGTGGTGGCGTTTCTTTTCAGTGCGGCGGTTGGGATTTTCTTCGGTTTCTATCCGGCCCGGGAAGCGGCACGGCTCGATCCGATCGAGGCATTACGTTACGAATAGGGACGGCGCGCCTGGCCGGCGATGGCCAGTCACAACTGATCGGCAATGATTTTAAAAACGATGGTGTTGTCTTCGAATCCGTGCAGCGCTTCCGTTCCCGGACCGAGCCCAGCGGCGAGGACATCATCGACCGTGTTGCGCGCGGCCGGGGCAAAAGCCGCGGCCGGTTCCTGCGATCGCGGGCCTTCTTGTGGCGGCGCAGGTTCATCCACCGGCTGAGCGGGCAGCGCGCTGCGCGCGGGAATTCCATTCGGCCCCGTCGCCCAGGTGAGCGCCGGTTCGCCCGAAGAATCAAGCCCGAGAATGGCGACCCCGCTGTCGCGTCGAAAAGGGAAACCATTGAGGGAAAGCCCGCCGATGCCG
>JAICXG010000077.1 GCA_025980625.1 Chthoniobacterales bacterium | reverse complement strand
GCGTTCTGATGGATTTGTCGCAGCGGAAGCGTCTCTGGAAAATGCGGAACAACATCCGCAACTGGTTCTCCAGCAGCTCCGCCCAAATTGCTGACATGAACCTCGTCCCGCGCACACCGGCGGAGATTAAAGCTGCGCTCAACTCGCCAGAGATCGAGGAGTCGCACCGGATTCTGCAAACAATCTTGCGGGAAGAACAAATCAAACTGAACCGGCGAATGGGCGATGAGGAATGGGCGGTACGCTCGACCCAGGTGCTGAATTTCATTCCAACGATGGAGCGCGCCGTTTACGACCTGCAAAAAGAAAAGCGCGCCTACATTCTCACCGGTGACGCGGCGTCCCTCGACGCCTACAAACGGGCGACGTCCGATTTCTACACCTTCCAAGGTCATATCGCGGTACTCCTCGCCAACGAGCCGGCGCAGGCAGCCCAGCTCAACGCGCTCCGTGACCAACTGGAGAGATGGATCACGCAATATGCGCTGCCGGAAATCGAAGCGAAACGTACGGGCCGCCGGCCTGTTGCCCTAACGAGCGTATCTCCGGGTGACGCGCTCATGAATTCGGTCCGGCGCGCAATCGAGCAATTCGACCAGGAGCAACTCGACATTTACCAAACGCGTTCGGCCGCGGCGGAACGCGGCCGCATCCTGCGGGTTTGGGCGATCGACCTATGCTGTGCGCTGGCGGCAGCGCTTATGGTTGCCTCGAGCGGCTACAATTTCGTCCTTTACCGTCGGCAATTGAAAAACTTCCGTGGCGCCGATACGCGCATTCGAACCGTGGTCGATCACATTTTCGATGGGATAATTACGATCGATGAGAACGGCGTGATCACCTCAATGAACCCGGCGGCGCAACGGATGTTTGGTTACCGGCCTAACGAGTCGTTCGGTCGTCGGCTCACCGCCCTGATTCCAAAGTACTTCCCGCGCGAGGACGACAGAACCGCGCTGCCCTGTCACTGGCCGCAGCTGGCCAGGCGCACTGGCAGCACGACCCTCGCCCTCGCCCAGACCCGGACGAAGGCGACTTTCGCGATCGAGCTTTCGCTCACCGAGATCATGGTCGAGGAGCAGCGATTCTACGTGGCGATCATTCGCGACAACATGGAGCGCAACCGTACTGAAGAAGCGCTCGCGGCGGAAAAAAACAATCTCGCGACAGAAAAGCATAGTCTGGCAGCAGAAAAGAACAGCCTTGCGGTGACCCTCGCCTCAATCGGCGACGGTGTTATCACGATTGATCTGAACGGCCGGATCGCTATCTGCAACAAGGCGGCCGAGACGATGACCGGCTGGCCAGCGACCGAAGTGACCGGCAAAGCCCTGCGCAGCGTCTTTACCCTTTCGGCCGATGCCACCGTGCAGCGCAAAAACAATGGCTCGATCGGTTATCGGAGTGAAGCGGAAGCGATTTTATTCGGCACGCCCGACCGCGCCACCCTTACCTCGCGCGACGGAGTCGAGCGGCTGATCGAACAGTCCGCATCCCCGATTCGCGACGCGGACAACAAGCTCTCCGGTGTCGTGCTTGTTTTTCGCGACATCACGGAACGCGAGCGCGACGCAGCGGAGCGGCGCAAAACCGAGGCGCTCGATCAACTTGGTCTGCTCGCCGGAGGCATCGCCCACGATTTCAATAACCTGCTCACCGCAATCATCGGCAATATTTCACTTGTCTCGATGCTCCTGCCGCCGAGCGACGAAAAACGGGGGCGGCTTGAGGATGCAAAGAATGCCTCGATGCGAGCGCGCGATCTTGCCCAACAGCTTCTCACCTTCGCCCGCGGCGGTGCCCCGACCAAGCAAAACGCATCAATCGCCGATCTCGTCGAGCAAACGGTCAGCTTCTCACTGCGCGGCTCGCACATTTCCAGTAACATCACCATCGCGCCCGATCTGTGGAGCGCGGAGTTCGATCCCGGCCAGATCAGCCAGGTGATCGCCAATCTGGTCGTGAATGCCGACCAGGCGATGCCGAATGGCGGCACGCTCGATGTCACGTGCGAGAATTTTTCTTACGCTGCGGGGGAAGGGGTGGCGACCCTTGAATTGGCCGCCGGCGATTATATTCGCATCCAGGTGCACGACGAAGGCACCGGCATCGCGCCCCATTGCCTCAAGCGAATCTTCGATCCTTACTTCACCACCAAGGCCAAAGGCAGCGGGCTCGGGCTCGCGACTTGTTATTCCATCGTCAAGAACCACAACGGCCTCGTCACCGTCGAGTCCGAGTTGCACTGCGGCTCTACCTTCACTGTCTATCTGCCGGCGGCGCGCCAGCGTGCGGTCGAGGTGCAGCCTGTCGCGCTCACTGACCACCCTCTGAAGGGTTCCGGGCGGGTTCTCATTGTCGACGATGAAGAAGCGATCCGCATGCTGGTCGAATTCACTCTCACCGCGCTGGGTTACGAAGTGGCTGCGGCGGAGACCTCCCTGCGCGGCCTCGAGCTGTATCGCGAGGCTCTCCAATGCGGGAAACGCTTCGATCTCGTCATCCTCGACCTCACTCTGCCCGGTGGCATGGGCGGAAAGGATGCACTCCACAAGTTGATCGAGATCGACCCGATGGTGAATGCGGTCGTCTCGAGCGGCTACGCGATGGACGCGACCATGAGCCGCTATCAAGACTTCGGATTCCGCGGCATGATCGCCAAACCGTACGAAGCGGCCGAGCTCGCGCGCAAAGTGCGGGAGATGATCGAAGCCGATCGCGACCCGCAAGCGCCCGCCTGCGAGTTCCAGCACGCTTGCTGATTTCGCGCGGCGGGAGCAACTGCCAGCGCGACGCGCAACTTGCACCACGGCCTCGCTCCCTTAGCTTGCTCTTGCGATGGAAAATGTGCCGGCCGAGCGCAGCCTGAGAAAAGTTCCCGCTGCCTACGACTCCAAGATTGAAGGCAACGTCATCTTCACACGGCTCGACGCGGCCATGAATTGGATGCGCAAAAACTCCCTCTGGCCTATGCCGATGGGCCTGGCTTGCTGCGCGATCGAACTCATGGCTGCCGCCTCCGCCCGTTTCGATATCGCACGCTTCGGCGCCGAAGTGATGCGTTTCTCTCCTCGCCAAAGCGACGTCATGATCGTTGCCGGCACGGTGACTTACAAGATGGCGCTCGCCGTCAAGCGCATCTACGAGCAAATGCCAGAACCGAAATGGGTCATTGCAATGGGCGCCTGCGCCTCGACCGGCGGAATGTATCGCTCCTATGCCGTGCTCCAGGGCATCGACCAGCTTCTCCCGGTCGACGTTTACGTCTCCGGTTGCCCGCCCCGTCCAGAAGCCCTCCTCGAAGGCCTGATCAAGTTACAAGAGAAAATCAGCGGCGAGCATTCTCTCCGGGAGCAAAGACCGCAGCTCATGGAAAAGATCGAATCCTTCGCCTAACGAGTATAACTTCTTGTTTTATCCGCCTTACTTTTTCTTTTCCCTATGTCCAGTCCGGAGTTACTAACTTTATTCCGCGAAAGGTTCGCTCCCAAAATCATCGACGAACGCCAGTTCCGCGGCGAAACCACCTTCGTGAGTGACGCGGCGGCTCTGCGCGAGATCGCCAGGTTCTGTCGTGACCAACTCTCTTTCGATTACCTGCTCGACATCACCAGCGTCGATAACTTTGGGGATGAACCGCGCTTCGAAATCGTCTACGAACTCTTCTCAATGAATGCTACCGTTCACTTGCGGCTCAAGCTGCGCGTCTCCGAGGACGACCCGAGCGTTGATACGGTCTCGGATATCTGGCCGACCGCTAACTGGCACGAGCGTGAGATCTGGGACATGATGGGTCTGCGTTTCAAAGGTCACCCCGACCTTCGCCGCATTTTGATGTGGGAAGGCTATCCTTACTTCCCGTTGCGAAAGGAATTCCCCCTGGAAGGTAAACCGAGCGAGATGCCGGACGTCGCCTTCAGTTCCATCGCGCCGATGGAAGGCGGCCCCTTTGTCACCCAACCAAGCACGGCCACGAGCAAGGATCGCGAACCGCGCGCTCACCCAGCCATCGAGGAAGAGGTACCCCAGCTACCCGACGGCTAGCTCCCAGCCAGTGCCTTCGCCAGCAAACGCACGAACTCAGGGTTGCTGTTCCCGCCGGCAGTGAGGACTTCCGCGTGCGAGAGCGGAGCCGAATTGAGACCTGCGGCCCAATTCGTGAGGCAGGAGAAACCAGCTACTTCAAGGCCCAGGGCGCGCGCCTGGATGGTCTCACAGCCGGTTGACATACCGACCGCGTCTGCGCCTAACGAGCGTAACATTCGCACCTCGGCCGGCGTTTCATATTGCGGTCCTACGAGGCCTGCGTAGACGCCTTCATGCAAAATGAGATTCTCGGCACGGGCCGCCGCGGCAAAGCGATCGCGCCAATTGCGCGAATAGGCATCACTCAGGTCCACAAAATCTCCTTTGCCCGCCAACGGCGTCGCGCCGGTGAGATTGAGATGATCGGTAAGCATCATCCAGGAGCCCGGGGTGAAAGCGGGATTAAGCGAACCGGCAGCATTGGTTAGGATGATTTTCTCGATCCCGGCCCGGGCAAGGAAACGGACGCCAGCGGTGACATCGCGGGCGTTGTAACCCTCGTAAAGATGTACCCGGCCCTGGGCAAAGATGACAGGTACGTTATCGATCTCGCCAAGAACGAAACGTCCGAGATGACCTTTGACCGTAGAGCGCGGCAAGCCGCCGATTTCTGTGTAGGGAATGGCTTGGTCGCGCGGCGGGTCCTTGACTAACGAGTTTAAGCCGGAGCCGAGGACGAGAGCTATGCGCGCGCCAAACTCGCGCACGCGTTCGATCGCAAAGTCCTCCACGCGCGTGTCAGGCAGCTGAGACCGGCGGGGCGGAAGCCGGCCTTCTTGCCGCCGCCATCACATCGGGCCGTGCGCCATCTTCGCGCACGGCGGCTTCCGTCTTCCCTTCCTTCGGGTAGGCGATGCGGGTGTGGAGCATATTCATCAGGGTGAAACGGAAACGTTCGGCGATGATCTTCAACTCGCGCATGGTCAGATTGCACTCGTCGAGCTGATGATCGGCGAGGCGCTGGTCGATCAGGTCGGTGACTAACTGTTCGATCTTTTGCGGCGTCGGTTTCTCGAGCGAGCGGGAGGCGCTTTCCACCATATCGGCGAGACTAATGATGGCGCTCTCGCGCGTCTGCGGTTTCGGGCCGCTGTAACGGAAGCTTTCCTCCGAGACCTCGGGAATATCTTCCTCCCGCATCTTCATGATTTTGCCGCCGGCGCGTGCGTCCTCGAGCTGCTGGAGCGCACGCTGGTAGAAATAATAGACTAACGACGTGCCGTGATGCTGCTGGATGACATCTATGACTTGCTGATTAAGTCCGTGCTTGAGCGCGAGGTCCACACCTTCCTTGACGTGGGCGATGATAATGAGCGCGCTCATCGTGGGAGCGAGATCATCATGTGGGTTACGCTCGAAGTTCATGTTTTCGGTGAAGTATTCCGGCTTCACCAGCTTGCCAACGTCGTGAAAGTAAGAGCAGACACGACAAAGGGTCGCGTTCGCGCCGATCGCTTCGGAAGCCGACTCGGCGAGATTCGCCACGACCAGACTGTGGTGATAAGTCCCCGGCGCTTCGATCGTCATGCGGCGGAGGAGCGGGTGGTTCAGATCGGAAGCTTCCAGCCAGGAGATATCGGTCGTGATTTGAAAGAGCTGTTCGAGAATCGGAAGCGCTCCGCCTACGAGCATGGCTGTGACCAGCCCATTGCCAATCGCAAAGGTGCTTTGCAGGCTGATCATCGCCCAGTCAGTCGCGCCCGGATTAAACAAATCGATCGGTCCTATCAGCCCGAAAGTAAGTGAAAGGAGCCAGATAGCGACGCCCACAAAAAAACCGGCGCGGATGAGTCGGCCGCGGCGGCGCACCTGCTGGGTGAGATAGACGGCGGTGAATCCGCTGATCAGGCCGTTGAAGAGCATTGGCGCATCAATCTTAGCCACCAGGATGCTGCTCCAAAGACTAACGAACACAGCTCCATAGAGGCCGTGATTTTTTCCAAGCAAGACACAGAGAATCAGCGGAGCAAAGGCATAAGGTGCAATGAGCCAGGCTGTCTCTGGCTTGAGCCAGGTGAAAACTGCGCTCTCACAGAGCGCAATGAGCAGCTTGGTGAGCGCGAGTTGCAGGTAGATGACGCCGAAGACGAGAAAGACGCGCGAGTTGCGCAGGAATGTCTGCGGCTGATTCATCCAGAGTTGCCCGATTGCGGTCGCGAGAATGAGGAGCGCAAAGATGAAGATGCGGGTCGGTTCCTGTTGCTGGCCGCTAAAGATGAGCAGCGCCAGCCCGACGACAAAGGCAGCAAAAATCGCCACCTTCATCCAGGGTGACTGCTCGAGGTTGCGCAACATCTCGTTGGAAGCCCGCCGGCGGCGAGTCTTGCTCGAAGCGAGGCCGCGTTTCACCAGGCGCGTGCGGCGCAGGAAATTAAACATGATTATTTGCGAGACGGGCCGCCGCTACTGGCCGGCGAACGGTGCTGCTGATAAGCGTTGATGATCGCGCGGACAAGCTCGTGCCTAACGACATCTTTGTCATTGAAATAAACGAAAGCGATTCCGGCAACATTTTTCAAAGCCTGGAGGGCCTCGAGTAATCCGGAGCGTTTGTTAGGCGGAAGGTCGATCTGGGTGCCGTCGCCGGTCACGACGCATTTCGAACGCGGGCCAATGCGGGTCAGGAGCATGAACATCTGCTCAGTGGTGGTGTTCTGCGCTTCATCGAGAATGACAAAGGCGTTGCTCAAGGTGCGGCCGCGCATATAGGCGAGTGGCGCGATCTCAATCGTCGCGCGCGCGACGTAGCGTTCCAGCTCTTCCGGCTCGAGCATGTCGTGAAGCGCATCGTAGAGCGGCCGGAGATAAGGCGTGATCTTTTGCTGGAGATCGCCGGGCAGAAAACCGAGCGCTTCGCCGGCTTCCACCGCCGGCCTGGTCAAGATGATGCGATCGACCTGCTCTTTCTTCAGGGCCGCGACCGCCATCGCGACAGCGAGATAAGTCTTACCTGTACCCGCCGGACCGATGCCAAAGACGACGTCGCTTTTCTGGATCGCCTCAATGTAATTGCGCTGGTTGAGGCTGCGCGCCACGATCGGTTGTTTGCGCGCCGAGGTCAGGATCTTGGTCGCAACGAGATCGCCAAGGTTATCGCTGCGGGCTTCGTTCACGGAATTGAGGGCATAGTTAAATTCGTGTCGCTGGATATCAACCCCACGTTGCCGTGCTTCCTCGAGCTGGGTGAAGACCTTTTCCGCCTTCGCCACCTGGGCTGCTTCACCTTCCAATTTAATCCAACCTTCGCGGGTAGTGATTTTCACGCCGAGCGATTCCTCGAGGTTCTTGATTAACTTTAAGTCGTGAGCGTAAAGGGACTGCACCGCCCTTGCATTCTCAAACTCCAGGGTGCGCGTTTCAGTCATCTCGCTGACCGTCTGGCATCAGCTGCCGACTGTACGGCGGGGCTGGGAAGAGTGTCAAACTCGCAGTCACCCTGAGGCAGCGTAGCGCGGTCAGCGAGGTTGCACGTGCAATGCGTACGGTCTCGTTAGGCTGAACGTCGCGTGCAATCGTGAGGTCGCTCGCTGTCGTCGCGGCTCGGGATGACAACGGATGTGTGGCGGCGGGAAGTGTTATCTGAACCCGTAAACCAGCGCCCAATGTGTCCGCTCTTCGGGAGAGCCTTCCACCGCGACGATCACGAAGTAACTGCCGGTGGCCTTGGGAACGACATGGGCGGCGGCGAAGTGACCCTTTTGCCAGCTATCGGGTTGCTCGATGAGTTTGCCATCCGAGTCGTAGATATGGACCGAAATCTTCGCCGTCTCCACGTCCGTTCCCATCCAAAACCAGTAGTCGTTGCCTTTGAAAAGCTGTTGCCGCACCGCTTTGCGTTCCCCCACCCCAAGGTCGCCACCCCAATAATCCTCGCGCACCTGATATCCCTGTTTGACGTAAGGCTCGGCTGCTTGCAGGGCAAATGAGTGCGCATCGTCAACCGTGCCATTGGCCAAGGCGATCTGGACGACGAGCAAGATGATGGCCGCCGCCACCACACGATGAGGATTGCGAAAAGGAGAAGGCATTTGGGGAATCACCTATTGCTTACGAGTGACAATCGCGCTGTCGAGTCTGGCTGTAATCTCGCTGATCTTTTTCACCGAAGCGGGCGGAATCTGCTTCTCGGTCTCGAGCAAAGGCTTGACCTGCTCGAGCGAAGTCTTGATCTGCGCGATCACCGGAAGGTTAAACTCCGGCATGCTCGAGAGCTTGCTTTGAAAATACTCGACCAGGTCAGGCTGGTGCAGTAATTCCGCGCCGTCGCTCGAAAAATGGCGGTCGACCACCGCGGTCAGCACCTGCGTCCCGCGCAGCCAGCCGCCCAGACTAACGAGTTGAGAAAGCTTCTCATCGTGCACTTCGTTCATTGCCTGCTGGACGCTGTTTTGAGTCAGGTCCAGCTCGCGCCGTACCGCCGGCCAATTGCGCTTATCGGCCGCTTCCGTGATTGCCTTGGCATGCGGCACGATCGAATTCCCAACCCCGATCCCTTTCGCCAGACTAACGACGCGCTGTCCGATTTCCTTCACGCTCGGCGCGTCCTCTGCCTGAACCGCGATGAAACCATCGGCGATCACCGTCCCGAGAAGAAGGGCGATGCGCGGCCTTTCAGTAAAATTGCTTCCCTTATCGGTGCGGACGTACTCCTTCCAGTTGACGCTGTCGAGCTTGTTCAAAGCACTGAAGATTTCGTTAGGCAAAGGCACGATCACGTCGTTGATGTTTCGCGAGAGCCGGTGCACATCGATCCTGTGCGGAGGCTCGGCGGCAGGGACGGCGAGCCCGAGCGAAGCAAAAAGAGTCAATAAAATCAGGTTAACGAGAGGTCTCATCCGCAGCTTCGACTATTGATTTCGACAAGGTATTCAGGATTAGTTGGGCACTCTATGCAGAACCGCTACCGCGCACAAATCGCCATACTTTGCCGTCTCTTGCAATCGGAGCAAGCGGGCCCGGCGGCGGCCTGAGCCACGACATTTTGCGATGAGACTCGATCGTCTGCGTGTAATCCTCGCCCGCGCCGCGAACAAACGTTTCGCGGTGGCGGGCGACTTGATGCTCGACGAATTCGTTTGGGGAAAGGTCGGCCGCATCTCGCCCGAAGCGCCGGTCCCGGTTGTGGAAGTAAGCAGCGAATCGTTCTATCCCGGCGGCGCGGCCAATGTCGCGCGCAACCTGCGCGAATTCACGAGTGAAGTTGAAGTCATCGGCACACTCGGAAAGGATAACAGCGGCCGGCATCTCCTCGACCTCCTGCGTGAGCACAAGATCGGGACCGATCTCGTCCTCCACGATCCGGATTTCCGCACGATCGTGAAGACGCGCATCATTGCCCGCAATCAACAGGTCGTGCGGGTCGACCGGGAAGAATTCCGCGGTCCCACCCCGAAGCAGATCGAGCAGATCGCCGGTCGCGTGCGCGAGATCCTGCCCCGGCTCGACGCGTTTGTTTTTGAAGACTACGGCAAAGGCTTTCTCGAACCTGACCTCGTTAGGCAAGTTTCCCAGCATCTGCGCGCCGTCGGCAAAATCGCGACCGCCGACCCGAATCCGCGGCGCCAGCTCGACTGGGGTGAAATCACAGCCGTGAAACCGAACCGGAGCGAAGCCTTGCAGGCAGCCGGCATTGTGGCGAGCGACCCGGTCGACCCGGCGATGGAAGACAGGGCACTCCTCACAGCGGGTTTGCGACTGCTTTCCGCCTGGCAATCGCAGATGCTCCTCATCACCCTTGGGGAGCAAGGGATGCTGTTGCTCGAGCGCAATCAGCCGCCACATCACATTCCGACGAAGGCGCGGCAGGTCTTTGATGTTTCCGGCGCGGGCGACACCGCGATCGCGCTCTTCACCCTCGCTCTCGCCTGCGAAGCCTCGCCGCTCGAGGCAGCGGAAATCGCCAATCACGCCAGTGCGGTCGTGGTCGGCAAGCTTGGTACTGCAACGGTCACACCGGCGGAACTGATCGCGAGCTTTGCGGATGATGAATCGGCCTAACGAATCGGTCCCGGCCGTTTTCCTGGATCGCGACGGAACCCTTATGCGGGAAGTGAATTACTGCGCTCATCCAAGGCAGGTGGAGATTTTTCAAGATGTGCCGGAAGCATTGCAGAAGCTGAAGCAAGCCGGCTACAAGTTGATTGTGATCTCGAACCAGGCCGGCATTGGGCGCGGCTATTTCAGCGAGGCGCAATACCGTTTGGTCGAAGCCGAGGTGGAGCGCGCGGTTCGACCCGCGACGCTCGATGGCGTTTACTTCTGTCCGGATCATCCGGAGCGTGCGACCGCTCGGCGGAAACCGGGGATCGGCATGATCCTGGAGGCGCAACGCGATCACCGGATCGACCTCGCACGCTCGTTTTTGATCGGCGACAAAGCGATCGACATCGACTGCGGACGCAACGCCGGGGTGCGCACGATCCTTGTCAAAACGGGTTATGGTGCGCAGGAGTTGCAGGCGGCGCCGGATTGGATTGCTGAAGATTTTGCGGAAGCGGCGGAGATTATCCTGAAACAGACGCAGCTTGAACCGGATGGAACTGCCTAACGATCAGCCAATATTCTCGTTTGTCGTGCCTGCGCATAACGAGGAGCACGAATTGCCCGCCACGCTACGCGCCATTCGCGAGGCCGCGGACGCAACGCGCGAAAGCTACGAGATCATCGTGGTTGATGATGCCTCGACCGATGCGACGGCCGAGATCGCCCGCGCCGCCGGAATGCGTGTGATCTCAATCAATCGCCGACAAATCGCAGCCGCGCGCAACGCCGGCGGGAGAGCGGCCCGTGGTGATGTTCTCATTTTCGTCGATGCTGATACACGAATCTCGCCGCGGCTCCTGGCTGATGCGCTCCAGGCATTGGCCGATGGTTGCAGCGGCGGGAGCGCGCGCGTCGTTGCCGATCGCAAGATGTCTCTTTGGGGCACGGTTTTTCTGCGCGTTTTCTCGACGATTTACTTTGCCACCGGACTTGGCGCCGGCGCGTTTCTTTTCACCCGGCGCGAGTTGTTCCAGGCGAGCGGCGGATTTGACGAACAATATTTCGCCGGTGAGGAAGTTTTCTTCAGTCTGGCGCTGAAGAAACGCGGCCGCTTCGTTATTCTGCGCGAGCCTTTCGTCACCTCCGCGCGCAAGCTGCGGAT
>JAICXG010000356.1 GCA_025980625.1 Chthoniobacterales bacterium | reverse complement strand
CTCGCCCACTGCGCCGTAGGTGAGGGCGGAGCCTAGGCGTTCGAGCGCGAGGCGGGACGCGAGGGCGAGTTTGCCCAAGCCCATGGCGGCGAACTGGAAATCGGCGGGCGGGCGATTGGCGAAAAGACTGATGAGTGCATCCAGGTCGCCCGCATCATCAGTGCGCACTACGAGCTTGAAAATGTCGGGCCGGAATGCGCCTGCCTTTGTCGTTAGGCGGAGAAAAGCATTGCTCGTTAGGCGGCGGCCGCTCAGGTGCACCGAAAGGATCAAACCGATCTCGTGCCGACGGATCTGTGCCAAAATCAGCCTCGTCTGTCTCTCCAGGAGAGCCTCCAGATCAATAAAGGCGGCGCGATCGATGAAGCGCTCGAGCAGGGCGCGGCGCGCGGCCGGCGCGAGACGGTGAAAACCGCCTTCCGCGGGGTGGCGCGCGGTCAGGATCAAAGGGGCGCGGAGCCGCGGAATGGCACGCTCGACCTGACCTAACGAATCGTGGAGAGCGTCGAGCCGGAGCTCGAAAAGATCGGGCGGTTCCGCGAGCCGAACCGCTTCGGCCAGCCCGGCCGGCGAGGCAATCACGCCGACAAGGCGGGGAAAAGCGCTGGGCCGTGAAAGAGAATCTTCGGGTCTCATGTCTTCCCCTTTGGTCGTCGGGCGAAGTAATTCACCTAACGATGCAGGAATTGCTCGACGTATTTGGCGAGAATATCGAACTCGAGATTGACGAGAGCGCCCGCCTCGAGGAGCCGCAGGTTCGTCTTTTCCCAGGTGTGAGGAATGATCCAGACGACGAAACTCTGTCGCGTCCGCTCCGCGATCGTCAGGCTGACGCCGTTGACTGCGATCGAACCTTTGGGCGCGACGTAGCGCGCGAACTCGTTAGGCAAATCGATCTCGAGCCGAAAATCCGCGCTCGCTTGCTCGAGACGGAGAACACGCGCGGCGCAGTCGATGTGTCCCTGGACGAAGTGTCCGCCGAGGCGGCCATTCGCTGGAAGTGCGCGCTCGAGATTAACAAGGCTGCCGCCATCGAGCGTGCCGAGATTCGTCCGCGCGAGTGTTTCTTCGAGCAGAACGAAAATAATTTTGTCTGCACTGAGCATTGCGATCGTTAGGCAGCAGCCATTGATCGCTATGCTTTCGCCAGCCTGAAGATCACGCCAGCCGGCGGGAGCGCTGATTGCGAGCTGCCGCGCTTTCCCGATATTCCCGAGCAGGTGCGCGGGCGCGACCTGTTCAATCAATCCGGTGAACATCAGCCGCGCAGTAACAGGAGAGCCGCAGGCTGGCCGGCTCGCGCGATCACTCCATTAAGGCGCCACCAGGCGAGAATCGACTCGCAAATCCATCGCCTGGGCGCGGCGAAGATTTTCCATCGCGAGAGTGTCATTCGGATCGATCTCGACGGCTTGCGCAAATTGCAGGAGGGCCTGCGAAATGTGACCTTGTCGGACGTAAAGGACGCCGAGTTTGTTGTGAACGTCGGCACGACGCGGCGCCAGCCGGCACGCCTCCAGATAGTGGGTTTCGGCCTCCTCCAGCCGCCCTCTCTGGTAGAGGAGATTGCCGAAATCGTAGTGCGCATCGACGTAGGTTCGATCGAAGCGCAGCGCGTTCTGAAACTCGGCCTCGGCGCGAGCCGAATCGCCGGCCCGCCAGAGATACATCGCGTAATCATAATGAGCGAGAGCCGATCTCGGGCTCAATTGCAGCCCCAGTTTGTATTCCGCCAGCGCTTCATCTTTGTGGCCCCGCAGTTCCATCACATATCCGTGGTCGGAATGGAAGTCTCCGACGCGCGGTTTGAGCCGAAGCGCCGCGTCGATGTGCTCTGCGGCTTCGTCGGTTTTCCCTAGACGCATGAGAACGTTAGCCAGGCTGTAATGAGCCGCCTCGTCGTTAGGCGTGAACCGCACTGCCACACGGAATTGCTCGGCTGCTTCCTCAAAGCGGCCGCTGTCTCGCAAGAGCACGGCGTAAACGTAATGCGGCCTTT
This sequence comes from Chthoniobacterales bacterium, assembly GCA_025980625.1. Lineage (GTDB taxonomy): Bacteria > Verrucomicrobiota > Verrucomicrobiia > Chthoniobacterales > UBA10450 > JAICXG01. The sequence continues at coordinate 209 of JAICXG010000356.1, read as the reverse complement.
CACCAATCGGGACATCAGCGACGATCCAGGACTGTTGTTGCAGAGTCGAGGCCGGCCCACGCTCCTGCGCAATCCAAAGTGCTCCGAGCGGGATGACGAATGCCGCCACCCATTTTAGGACGTGGAGCAGCGGACCGGGACTGAAGCTTTGGCTTGTCGCGGCTGCGCTGGCGCTGCCGCTCAGGCCGAGGGATTCGCGCGTGGAACGT
>JAICXG010000230.1 GCA_025980625.1 Chthoniobacterales bacterium | reverse complement strand
CTGTTGGGGCACGACCAGAAATTTTTCGACCTGCTGGAGGCGAGCGCGCAGCAGGCCGATACGAGCGTTCATCATCTCGTGGCGCTGCTCGGCCGGCTCCAGCAGCATGATTCGCCGCAGAGTCTCGATGAGTTTGTCCATAGCCGGCGGAAAGACAAACAAATCACACAGGAGCTAACGGAGCAGCTCTGCAAAACCTTTGTCACTCCACTGGAACGCGAGGACATTCAGGCGCTCGCCGTCTCTCTCTACAAGATCCCGAAGACGGTGGAGAAAATCGGCGAACGCATCCTGATTTGCCCGGAAGACATGCAAGCTCGCAACTTCCACAAGCATCTCGAGCTGCTCGACCAGGCGGCTGAGGCCGTGCTGGCGATGGTGAAGCAGCTGCGCAAAGGGACTGATGCTGCCACCGCCCGGGAGATGAACGCGCGGCTCCAGGCGATTGAAGGCAAGGCGGATCAACTCGAGCTGGATCTCCTGCGCGATCTCTATCACGGCGAGTACGGCCCGAAACAGATCATTTTTCTGCGCGACCTCTACGAGTTACTGGAAAAGGTGATCGATCGCTGCCGCGATGCCGGCAATATCATTCTCCAGGTCGTGCTGAAGTATTCCTGAACTCGCCTAACGAACAAAGGCATGGTTCTCTTCTTTGTCGTCGTTCTCGTCGCCCTCCTCTTCGAATACATTAACGGCTTCCACGATGCCGCCAATGCCATCGCGACCGTTGTCTCGACCAAGGTGCTGACCCCGCGCCAGGCGATTGCGATGGCGGCGTTCTTCAACCTCACCGGCGCCCTCATGGGCACTGCGGTGGCGGTTACAATCGGAAAAGGAATTGTCGACCTCAAAATAGTAACCATGCCTGCAATCCTTTGCGCATTGGCCGGCGCGATTATCTGGAATCTTATAACCTGGCTCCTGGGGTTGCCTTCCAGTTCCAGCCACGCTCTCATCGGCGGCCTCTGTGGGGCCGCGCTCGCCGCCGCCCATGGCGACTGGGGGGTCTTGAAGTGGCGCACCGGACTTCTCCCCAAGATCGTTATTCCGATGATCGCCTCTCCAGTCATCGGTTTCATTATCGGTGGCCTGCTTATGTTTCTGCTCTTCCTTGTCCTCCATCGCTTTACCCCGCACGTCATTCACAACGTATTTGGGAAACTCCAACTCCTCAGTGCCGCCTGGATGGCTCATAGTCACGGCACGAACGACGCCCAGAAGACCATGGGTATTATCGCGCTTGCTCTTTTTACCGGCACGACTGGCAACACTTTCGCCCATCTTCCACCCATCCTTCACTTTCTCAGGACACCACAGTTTCATGTTCCTTCATGGGTTGTTGTCCTTTGCGCGGTGACAATGGCCGCGGGTACGGCCGCCGGCGGTTGGCGGATCATCCGCACTCTTGGTCACAAAATGGTCAAGCTGCAACCGGTCCATGGCTTTGCCGCCGAAACCACCGCCGCACTTATTATTCAGGTTGCCAGCTCGTATGGTATTCCCCTTTCTACGACTCACGTTATTACTTCTTCGATCATGGGAGTCGGCGCGGTAAAACGTTTCGGCGGCGTGAAATGGGGATTGGTCGGGCGAATCGTTTGCGCCTGGATGCTGACTCTGCCCTTTACTGCCCTGATTGGTTATCTGTTGGCGCGATTAGCTCACCTCGCGAGATGAGGGCCATTTCGGGTTTGTTCATCACAGCATAACATAGTCGAAGCCGAGGGCCTGCGCGCAAAGGCTGCCATTCTGAAAGGCTGAAATGATCAGGGCTGATGGACCTTAGCGTCGGGCGATCGAAAGCGTCATGAACGTGACGATGAGAATGGTCAAACTCGCAGGGTCGCACTGAAATCTCTTAAGCGTTTTGGCCCACGAGTGATCGTCTATCTACAACGGGACTGGCGTCGGGGGCGAGTTGAGAGATATTCGATGCGATAATGAAGGACTCGCATTCGAAGATCCGCGGTTGGGTGGCCGAACTGGTCCTGGTTTTCGTCGGCGTTTACGCGGCCTTCTGGCTGACTAATTATCAGCAACATCGGCAGGATGCAGAACGGCGCGATCGGATCCTGGCCTCGATCGAACGGACACTCAGCGAAGGAATCGAAAGTGGAAAATTCAACCGCGCGAAGGAAGAACGACAAGCGGCAGAGTTTCACCGCGCCGAGGCTGCGGGAGAGATGCCTCCGCTGCATCCCTTCGTTTTCATCACCGACTATAACGCGGGTGATTTCGCCACTATGCTACAGGCCGGTGGGATTCAGTTGCTCGACTTAGATACGCTCACGGCGCTACGTCACGACGAGTCGATCATCCGCAGGGGGTTGAGCCGCATGGCGCGTTACCAAAAGCTAAGTGACGACCTGATCGTACCCAACCTCGCCCAGGACATTTCCTTCTTCTACGAGCCGGCGACGAAGAAGTTAAGAAAGCGCTTAGGGTTCTATCCCGAAGCGTTGGATGCAACGGTAAGATTCGCCAACGATCTCGAGCGCACGCACACCGAGCTGCTGAGGCAGATCCAGGCGGAGCGCCGGTATCATTAGAGTTGAGCAATGCATTGAGAATTTCCTGCCCATGGGATCACACTTGTCGTCGCCGAGCACCGGGTCGAGCCGCCACGGTGCTTCTAGTCGTGACTACAGTTAGTGGCGATTGGAAGAAGGCCGGAGCTGATTAAGTATCTTCGCAAACCGCGGGTCGCTACGCACCGCATCCCAGGCTGGATCGAATTTGAGTTGGCCATAATCTGGACCGCCCGGAATTTTCGCGAGGGCACTCAGACGCTCGATCGCGGAATTCACGTCGCCGACCCAGGCGTAAATCATCGCCACACTGGAAAGGACCGTTGCGCCATCCATTGCATCGGTGGAAAGGGGCCGCAGCTCAATCCCGCGTAACCCTTGAGCGATCGCCTCCGGCTTACGCTCCAATCCGGCGTTAATGAGACCGAGCTGTGCGACTAAGACTCCGTTGTCGGGATGGTCGTGCAGCTTCGCCTCAGTCTGTTCGCGCGCCGCTGCAAAAGCTTTCCGCGCTCTGGCCTGGTCGCCCTGGGCGCGCGCAACCAACGCTTCAAACCAACCGCGCGGCAGAAGCGCGCCAGTGTTCCCGACGATTTCTTGCCGGTTTGATCGCGCCAGAATTTTCTCAGCGGCGGCCGGCTCGCGCTGATACAACGCGAGAGTCATTCGCATAAAAGTGACCGCGCCATCCGGATCATAGCCGGCGGGCAAAGCACCCAGGCCGGCGCGTGCGGCGTCGAGGTTACCTTTTGGCAACTCAATCGAGGCCCGCATCATTTGAAAGTAAGTCGCGTTGGCGGGATTGGCCGCGGCCGCGCGGTCAAAGACCGCCTGCTCGTCATCGTATCTACGGAGCAGATCGTAAAGCACCGCGAGGTCACCAAGGATGCGCGGATTGCGCGGATCCAGCTCGGCCGCTTGCGCGAGGTTTTTGACCGCGTCGTTCCAACGGCCTTCCCGGCGATCGAGCAAGCCATTGATAGAGAATATCTCTGCGTTATTGGGTAAGAGACGGCCGGCAGTCACCAGCTCCTCGCGCGCCAGCCCATAGTCACGCAGGCCTTGATAATAAAACATTGCCTGCGCGAGATGCGCTTCTCCCAGGTCGGGCGCAAGGTCGAGGGCCTTCTGCGCGGTCGCTTTGGCCTCTGCCAGACGGGTGGGCGTGTGATCGAAGTCAAACCAATAGAGACTGAGATTCGCGCGCGAAGCCCAGCAATACGCGAGAGCGAAGTTACCATCGCGTGTGATAGCTTCGTCGAGCAGGCGGAGCGCCTTCAGCAGCGTCTCTTTTGCATTCGGCGTATCGGGATAGGTATTGACTAGCTCCTTTGCCTGAAGGTAGAGGTCGAATGCCTCCATATTCCGGGTCGGCTCCGTATCCATGGCCGCTTTTTCGCTCGGCGAAATACTGGCCTTGAGTTGGGCGGCGATGTTTTGCGCGACCTCACTTTGAATGGCGAAAACATCGGCCAGGTCACGATCGTAATTATCCGCCCAAACATGCTGATCGGTTCGCGCGTCGATCAACTGCGCCGTGATGCGAACCTTATCGGCGGCGCGCCGGACGCTGCCCTCCAGGAGATAAGCTACGCCCAGGGCCTGGCCGATGTCGCGGGTATTTTTTTGGCTCCCCCGATATTGCATCACGGAAGTTCGACTGATCACCTTTAAGTCAGAGACTTGAGAAAGCGCAGTGAGAATGTCATCCTGGATTCCGTCGGCGAAGTAAGTCTCCCGTTTGTCGTCGCTGAAGTTATCGAAGGGCAGGACGGCGATGCTCTTCTGCGGGATGAACGGCGCCTGGCTGCCTGGCCGGGCAGAGCTTTGGCGATAACTCCAGATCAAATAGCCAATCGCTACGAGGAAGACGAATAAGGCGAACGCCCACCCCATCTTTTGGCGGGGGCTCGGAGATTTCTGGCTACGACCCCGAAATGACCGGCGCGTTTGCAGCTTGACCCGCGTTGGCAGCTGAGGGTTGCCGAATCCTTCGCCGTAAAGATTGAAGAGCGCGATAGTCGTGCCGTGTTTT
>JAICXG010000376.1 GCA_025980625.1 Chthoniobacterales bacterium | reverse complement strand
GTTAAAGCGCGCAAAGGTTTTCACACCGAAGTGGCGCGCTGGGCGGAGCGGCAGGGCTTCGAAACCCTTTATGTCGATGGCCGCCTCATCCCGATCGCCGAGTTCAAGAAGCTCGAGCGCTTCAAGGAACACACGATCGACATCGTGGTCGGAACACTCGATCGGAAACGGATCCTGAAAGCGCGTTACCTGATGCAGCGCGCGCTCGAGATCGGGCGCGGCACCGCCCATCTGCTCGACGGAAATGGTCGCCTAACGACGATGAGCACGGAGATGAGCTGCCCTGGTTGCGGACGCGCCTTTGAGGAACTCGACCCGCGGCTTTTCTCCTTCAACTCGCCCCATGGTTGGTGCGAGACGTGCAGCGGCTTCGGCGAAATCTGGGACGCCACGGCGCAGCATGGCGATCGGGAGAGCGGCGAATCGCAGCTCGAGAGCGAACTCGAAGCCGAAAAGGAATTTGAATCCGTCGAGGAGGAGGAAGCGCGGCCTTGCCCTGATTGTCAGGGCGCGCGCCTGAACGCAGTCGCGCGGCACGTGCGCGTGCAAGGCCGGACGATTGACGATTTCAACCAGCGCTCGGCCGGCGAAGCGCTCACGCTGGTGCGCAAATTGCGGTTCCGCGACACGCAAAAAGTGATCGCGGCCGATCTCATTCCCGAGATCGAACAGCGCCTCGGTTTCATGGAGAATGTCGGGCTCGGTTATCTCGCGCTCGGGCGTTCTGCAAAAACTCTGAGCGGCGGGGAATCGCAACGCATCCGCCTCGCCGCCCAGCTCGGCTCGAATTTGCGCGGCGTCCTTTACGTCCTCGATGAGCCGACGATCGGCCTGCATGCGCGCGATAATCTCCGCCTGCTGGACACGCTGACTGCGCTCCGCGAGAAAGGGAATTCGTTAGTCATCGTCGAGCATGACGAAGAGACGATGCGTCGGGCCGATCACATCATCGACCTCGGCCCAGGCGCGGGCGTGCACGGCGGCGCGCTGGTGGCGCAAGGGACCTTGCGCGACATCGAAGGCTCGGCTGCGTCGCAAACCGGCCGTTGTTTACGCACGCCGCTCTGCCATCCGGTGCGAAAGGTCAGGCGTTCGTTAGGCGAGGTCGAGCACTGGCTCGAGGTGCGCGGCGCACAGGTGAACAATTTGAAAAACATCGATGCCCGTTTTCCAATCGGTCGGCTCTCGGTCATCACCGGGATTTCTGGTTCGGGAAAATCGACCCTCATGCGTTCGGTTCTTCTTCCCGCGGTGCAGACGGCGCTCGGAGGGACGCGCTTCCGCGCGTCCGCGGGCATGCGGAAGCATGCCCCTCCGGTTCTCGGCGCAGAGCTGCTCGAAGCGGTCTATGAAGTCGATCAATCGCCGATCGGCAAAACTTCGCGCTCGACGCCCGCGACCTACATCAAGGTCTTCGATGAGATCCGCAATCTCTTCGCGCAACTGGCAGTCGCACGCGTGCGCGGCTACAGCGCGAGCCGGTTTTCCTTCAATACGAACGGCGGCCGCTGCGAGACCTGCGCCGGCCAGGGCGAGATCAAGCTCGAGATGAGTTTCCTCCCAAACACCTACGTGCCTTGCGAAGATTGCGACGGGAAACGCTACAACCCGCAGACCCTCGAGGTACTCTATCGCGAGC
>JAICXG010000265.1 GCA_025980625.1 Chthoniobacterales bacterium | reverse complement strand
CGATTGGACCGGCATTGGCAATCGCGCCGCGAAACTCCGCCTCGGCCTCGTTAGGCAAAACTTCGTCGGCGTCGAGAATGAAGATCCACTGGTTGCGAAACGGCAGATGTTCGAGCGCCCAGTTTTTCTTTTTCGGCCAGGCGCCGTTGAACTCGAACTGGACGACGCGCGCCCCGTGCTCCTCCGCGATCCGCTGGGAACCATCGCTGCTTTGCGAATCAACCACGAAAATCTCATCCGCCCATCCGATCGAGGCGAGGCAGCGCGGCAGATTTTTCGCTTCGTTCCTGATCGGGACGATGGCTGAGAGCGGGACCGGCGATTTATCCACGGGAGCAGTTCAGCGCGGCCGCAAAACGCGACATGGATTTCCCACCGCCACGACGTCGTTAGGCACGTCGCGTGTGACCACGGAACAGGCGCCCACAATCGCGCGCGCCCCGATCGAAACTCCCGGCAAAACAAAGACCCGCGCTCCGAGAAACGCATCTTCGCCGATCGTGATTTTCCCCACCGCGAGCGGCATCGCCGGTTGTGAAAAGTCGTGTGTGCCGGTGCTGAGATACGCTTCCTGCGCTACGACCGCGCGCGCCCCGATCTCGATCTCGCCGAGGCTGTAGGCATTGACCCGGTCCCCGAGGCAGGCGCGATCGTGCAAGGTGAGATGCCACGGGATCGCGATCCGCGCCCGCTGATGCACGAAAGGTGTCCCATTGATTTTTGCTCCGAAAAGCTGGAGCCAGAAGAGCCGCCAAGGGTTCGCAGGTTTCGGAGTCCAGCTGCAAAAAATCGCCCAGCAAAATTCCCACAGCATGCGGCGGGCGCGCTCGCTCACCGGCCAGGGCGAGTCGAACTGCGAGGTCTGCCCGGCATCAACCTGTTTCAGCGATTCACTCATTCGTTAGGGGCTAATTGGCAGAGGCTGGTGAAGTCCTCGATATAACGGCGGGCGACGTTCGCCACCTCGAATTCAGCAGCTTCTGCGCGCGCCGCTTGCCCGATTTTCTCCAGCATCGCGGGGCCGAGTTGCAACACTTCGGCCAGCCGCTCAGCGAGCGCTTTCTCGGGCGCGGCTGCGCGATGATCAAACACGAATCCGTTCACGCCGTCGGCAATGTAATCACGAAAACAGGCCAGATTGGAGACAAACGCTGCGCAGCCCTCCGCCATCGCCTCGAGCGGCGCGACCGGCAGCGCCTCGCCCTTCTCCGCCACCGACGGGTAAATGAAGACTAACGACGAGCGATATTGCGCGGCGAGCGCGCTGGAATCGAAAACAGGCCCGAGCCACTCCACCTGCGCGCCGGACGCGGCCGCCAGTCGCTGCATCCGGCGGAGGAACGATTCGCCGCCGCCGCCGAGTTCGACTTCATGTGGTCCGACGATTTTCACTTTCCAATCCGAGAGCACGGTTCGAGGAAGCAACGGCAGCGCGCGAAGAAAAAGCTCGATTCCTTTTTCCGGATGAACTCGGCCGACAAAGAGAACCGTCCGCTCGCGCGCAACGCTGCTCGCTTCGTCAACCCGGAAAGGGAGTGCGTTTGGAATCACCCGCACTTTGGCACGCAGTTCTGGCGCCTGGGCGATGATTTCATCGGCGATGGCGCGGGACACGGCGCAGAGCCGCGCGACATGCGAGTACCAGCGCATCTGGCCTTTCGGTCCGCGCTGCACATGCACATAGAGCCGGCCGCGGTTGTGGCGCCTAACGAGAATAGGCAGCCAGAAGGTGTTCGTCACGAGGATGTCGCCCGGCGGCAGGATGTGGCGCACCCGGAGCGAGTAGAGGAGATCGAGCCACTTCAACCAGATGATCGAGCGCGGCTGGGCGTAGCCGGGGACGCGAAGGTGCCGCACGCCGCCGATTTCTTCATGCTCCGGCAACCCGGGATAAGTGCGCGAGATTTGCATCACTTCATGTCCTTGCCTAACGAATTCCTGAGCGAGGGCAAACCACACCTTCTCGACCGCACCGCCGACAATTGGCGGGACCGGAAAAAAAGCGCCGAGCACAATCGTGATTCTCATCGGCAATGACGTCGCGAAGGCTGCAAGATTGCGCGGCGGGATCCCTCGACTGCGCTGCGCTGCGCTCGGGATGACGACGTGAGTGAAGCGGTTTTCACGATTTGTCGGCGAGCACGGCAAGCAGCGAATCGACCGCACGATTAATTTCGAAGCGACGCGCAAAGGAAATTTTTGCGCGCGCACCCATCGCCTTGCGCTCGTCGGCCGCGGTTGCATTCCAGCGCTCGAGGAGCCGCTTTGTTCCGGCAAGATCATCCTGCTCGGCGAAGCCGGCACGATCGGCAACGATCTCGCGCCAGATGTTGATCTGGTTCGAAATGAGCACGGGCGTGCCGCAGGCCAGCGCTTCCACCACCGCGATCCCAAAGTTTTCCTGGTGCGACGGAAGGATGAACGCATCAGCCGCTGCGAACGCGCCCCATTTGCGTTCGCCTCCGAGCATTCCGGTGAATCTGATCCTTTCTCTCGCTTGCAGTTCGTTCGTTAGGCGAAGGAGGTTCGCGAGATAGCTTTCGTCCGCGCACGGACCGGCGATGACGAGGTGCTCGGTCGGGGCCTGCGCGAGCGCGCGGATCAACTCCTCGACTCCCTTCTTCGCGTGAATCCGCCCGAGAAAGAGAAGAAAGTTTTGGCCGCGTAGCGCTGGAAATTCCTCGAGGAATTTCTCTCGCGCAGCCCGCAAATCGGGATCGGGGGCGGCGGTCCCGAATTTCACCACTATTTCGCGGCAGCGATAAAGTGCAAACGATTGGCGGGCGAGGCGGCGTTCTTCTTCCGAAGTGAAAAGCACCGCCGCCGCATCGCGCAGGACGCGGTACTCGGCCCAGGGCCAGTAAAGCAGCTTCTTCAGGTGCTTGAGCGGATAGGTGCGATTGAACCAGGGGTCGAGCATGCCGTGGGGAAAGACATAATAAGGCGTTGCGGTCGCGTGCAGCGCGCGCCACACGCCGAAGCTGTGGTATTGCCAGATTCCGTGCACGACGACGCAATCAAAGTGCGCGTGGTGCGCTCGAATCCATGGGACGAACTGAGGCGAATAGCCGTAGCTGCCGCGGCCCCGGCCGAGCGCGTGCACGCTTGCGGGAAACTCTGCAACGCCGGGGGCGCCGGCCGCGTCGAGACAGGCTACTTCCACCTGATGACCGCGCTGACAGAGAACGCGAGTTGATTGTCTTAGCGCTTCGAGTGGACCGCCGATGGCGGGATCTACCGAGTGAATGCAATGCAGGATTCTCATGCCGGGAGGCCGAGTGAATGATAGAGCGCTAGGTATTGCGCGGTCGGATCGTCAGCCACGAAGCGTTGCGCGTTGCGCAGACTTTTCTCGCTCCAGCACGCGCGCTCAGTCGGATCGGTCAGGTTCAAGAGCGCGCGGGCCATCGCCGCTTCATCCTCGACTGGCGCGGTGAGAGCGGCGTCACCGCCGATATCGGACATCGGTTCGCGATCGGCGCAGATCACGGGACAGCCGCAGGCCTGGGCCTCTATAATCGGCCAGCCGAAGCCTTCGTAGCGCGACGGATAGAGAAGAACGAGCGCGGAACTGTAGAGCGCTTCGAGCAGTTCGTTAGGCGGGTTTTCCACCTCGATGATCCGATCAAGAATGCCAAGCTGCCCGCCTAACGAGCGCAGCTGCGGGGTCAGTTTCTCCCCCGCAAAAACGAGCTGACCGCGCCAGTCGCTTTTCGTTAGGGCGAAAACCCGCAGGACGCCTTCGCGATTTTTCATCCGCAGATTGGAGCCGACGTGGAGCACGAAAGCGCGATCGAGCGCGAGGCCCTTGATCGCTGCGAGCGACTGCCGGGCGCGGGCGCATTCCTGCCTGCGATAGGGATAATTGAGCCCGAGCGGGATGTGGAGAAAACGTGGGCAGCGGTCTTTTTGCCTAACGAGT
>JAICXG010000231.1 GCA_025980625.1 Chthoniobacterales bacterium | reverse complement strand
TGGCCTGTTCATTCGTTAGGCTGGACTCGTTAGGCAAGGCCAGCGGAATGCCGATGCAGCGCGAACGAATCGTCTCCGGCAACACTTCGGGGATCGCGCTGAGGAGCAGAAGAAGCGAATTGTTAGGCGGCTCTTCCAGCGTTTTCAGGAAAGCGTTTGCCGCTTCCGTGGTCATCCGGTCGGCCTCGCAAATGATTGCCACTTTGCGGCGGCCATTGCTCGCCCGCATCTGGAGCGCGTGCTCCAGCTCGCGCAGTTGTTCGATCCTGATCCGGCGCGTTTTCGATTCCGGCCCGGTGAGATAAACATCTGGTGCGCTGCCGCCAAAAATATTTTGCGCCGGCGCGCCGTTGACGAGCTGTGCGATCTCGGCTGCGAGTTCGCGTTTACCGCTTCCGTTCGCGCCCGCGATCAGATAGGCGTGCGCGAGCCGGCTGCGGGCCTGCGCCTGGCGCAAATAGTTGAGCGCCGCCTGCAGAGTGAAAGCCACGACTCAGGAACGCCGGCTGCGTTTCGGCGGCGAAATCAATTGCGTGAGGTGTGCGAATCGCGAGCTGATAATCTCCCAGATTTCCTCTTCGATTTCGTCGATCGAACCGCGCGCATCGATGACCTGGATGCGGTGAGGTTCGCGCTTCGCGAGATCGCGATATGCCAGGCACACCTCCTCGTAAAATTTCAGCGGCTCCTGTTCCATGCGATCGATCCCAGCTGCCGGACGCACTCGGCGCAACATCCGGGTCCGTGCCGTCGGCGCGTCGATCTCGAGCAGAAAAGTCAGATCGGGCCAGCAGTGACCGACCGCGAAGGAATTCAAGAGCGCGACTACTTCCTGGTCGAGCCGGCGCGCAACACCCTGGTAAACGGTGGTTGAGTCGGCGAAGCGATCCGAGAGGACAACCGTGCCACGGTCGAGTGCCGGCTGAATTACCTCCCTAACGAGTTGGCTGCGGCTGGCTTCAAAGAGGAGCAGCTCGGCCTCCGGTGTCATCGCGACACTTTCCGGCGCGAACTGGAGGAGGTGGCGGATCTTTTCCCCGATCGGAGTGCCGCCCGGCTCGCGCGTGACGAGCAGAGGGATGCCCGCTTTCGTTAGGCGATCGGCCAGCCGGGCGATCTGGGTTGATTTCCCACAACCTTCCGAGCCTTCGAAGCTGATGAATGGCAGACGCGGCATGAATTCGATCTTCTGGTAATCGGCGAAGGTTGTCGATTTTTCCCGCATCAACAATTGCGCGCGGTCAGCTCGGCCACCTGCCGGCGAGCAGGCTAAATCGGTTCACGCTCTTCGCGCGCCCGGTCTTCGAAGCGGGTGAATTCCTTGATAAAGGTGAGCGGCACGTCGCCGGTTGGACCGTTGCGCTGCTTCGCGATGATCAGGTCCGCTTTGCCTTCGGTTTCGTCCTTCTCCTCATCCGTATCGGCGTAATATTCCTGCCTAACGAGAAGACCGACAAGGTCGGCATCCTGTTCGATGCTGCCGGACTCGCGCAGGTCGCTCAGTCGCGGCCGGCCCTTGCTGTCGCCGGTCCGGTTTTCCGGATTTCGATTCAATTGCGCCGCGACCAGAATTGGAATCTTCAACTCTTTCGCGAGGCCCTTGATGCCGGCGGAAATTTCCGAAATTTCGATCTGCCGATTCTCCTGCCCGCGGCGTGACGTGGAACGGAGCAGTTGCAGATAATCGACAATGATGAGCGAGACGTCGTGCCGCGATTTGAGCCGGCGGGCTTTGGCTCGCAGTTCCAGAATCGTTAGGCCGGGCGTGTCGTCGATATAAATATTGGCTTCGGCCAGTTTGCCCGCGGCGGAGGCGATCTTGTCGAAATCGCTGTCAGCAAGAAAACCATCGCGCGCCTTGCGCAGGTTGACGCGCGCGCGCGAGCAAAGCATGCGCTGGACGAGCTGTTGGCTGCTCATTTCCAAGCTGAAAACTGCGACCGGTTTTTTGTCATGCACAGCAACGTGCTCGGCGATGTTCATGACGAAGGCGGTTTTGCCCATGCTCGGCCGGGCGGCGATTACGACCATCTCGGCGTCGTGCAGGCCGCTCGTCATGCGATCGAACTCGATGAAGCCGGTGGATAAGCCGGTGAGACTTCCCTTCTGTTCCCAGAGCTTGTTGATGGTTTCGATCGCTTCCATCACCTGCTCCTTCATCGTCAGGCTTTCACCTTTGAAGCGATCTTCGCCGACGGCGTAGATTTTCTGCTCGACCTCGTCGAGGAGGTTATCGACTTCATCCTGCTCCTCGTAGGAACGACGGGCGCCCTCGGTGCAGGCAGCGATGATCTGGCGCAGGATGTATTTGTCCCGCACGATATCGAGGTAATAGCTGACGTTGGCGGCAGTCGGCACGAAGGTGAAAAGGTTCGTAATAAACGCGGCCCCACCAACCGTCTCGAGCAGGTTCCGATCGCGCAGCACCTGCGTGAAGGTGATCAGATCGATGCCTTGTTTGTTGTTCCAAAGATCGACCAGCGCGCTGTAGATCGTCTGGTGCGCGGGGATGTAGAAGTAGTTCTCGTTAATCTTCTCGACCACCTCCGCGATTTTTTCCTGTGGCGAGATGAGCATGGAGCCGAGCACACCCTGCTCCGCTTCGACGCTGTGGGGGAGGGCGCGGTGAATATCCGGTGAAGAAGCTGTGAGCTTCTGCCCTTCACTGTTGCCCGGTCGCGCCGGCCATTCTCGGCCGGACCCGTTTCCGGGTTCTGTCCGAGTTTGTTCCCCGGCTCTACTCGAGCCCTGAGAAGCTCTCGGCATCTATTTATTTGCTGCTGCGCTTGCGCGGACCGCGGGGTTTCTGCGCCGGCTCTTCGGCGGCGACTTCCGGTTTCGGTTCTTCGGCGGACTTGACGTGGAATTTGAACTTCGCCGTCACGTCGTGATGCAACTTGATTGAGACTTCGTGTTCGCCCGTCGTCTTGATCGGGTGCTCGAGGACTAGAAGATGACGATCGAAATCGCGATCTAGTTCCTGCTTGAGCCGCGCGGCGAGATCATTTGCCGTGATCGAACCGAAAGCCTTCCCGGTCTCGCCGGTTTGCAAGATGAAGGTGACCTTGAGCTTGCCGATGCGGCGCGCGAGTTCCTCCGCTTCGTTCAATTCTCGCGCCTCGCGCTCGGCCCGCTTCGCCTTCAAGGTATCGAGCTGACGCAGAGCCGCCGGCGTGACCTCGTAGGCTTTGGCTCTCGGCAGCAAAAAATTCCGCGCATACCCGCGGCGCACTTTGACGACATCGGCTTCGGCCCCGAGGCCGGGGACATTTTCGGTAAGAATAACTTGCGTGGAAGACATGGAAATTTTTCGGAATCAAGCCGGCCGGAGGAAAGTTTTCCCGAGCGCGGGGCCTGAGTATAAATCGCACCAATCGCGTGTCAACGCGGGAGCGTCAGGTGAGGGGTTGGCTGGCCGAGAACAAACATGATCTTCGGATTTGTTAAATCATTCCGAGCTTCATCCGCCCGGCTTCGCTGATCATGTCTTGGTTCCAAGGTGGATCCCAGACGAGCTGGACATCGGCTTCGTCCACTCCATCGATGCTCAGGATTTTACTTTGCGCGTCATGCGCGATCGCCGGGCCCATGCCGCAGCCGGGCGCCGTCAGCGTCATCTTTACTTCCACCTTCGCGCCGCCGCCGGCGTTCTGGATGAGCTTGCAATCGTAGACCAGCCCGAGATCGACGATGTTGACGGGAATTTCAGGATCGTAGCATTGGCGCAGTTGATCCCAGACCGCCTTCTCGTCGACCGGTTCACCGGAACGCTCTGCGGGTTGCTCCCCATTTGTGCTCTGCGGTTTTTCGAGACCGAGCGCGTCGAGATCCTTTTCAGCAATGCGGGCGAGTCCCTGGTAGGTCGCGATGGTGTAACTGCCGCCTAATGTTTGTGTGATCACCCCGGGAGTGCCGGCTGGGATGGTGGTTTTGGTGCCGCTCGGGATCTGGATCGCGTCGACGTCGCGGGTGGTGTTGAATTCGGTGTTTTCGTACATGGTTCGGTATTCGTTAGGTTAGGAATCGAGAACAATCTTGAGCCGTTTCCCTTCGCCGGATGCGAACGACTGCACCAGCGTCGGCGCCGTCGGCTCGGCGGCGGGTTTGGAATCGCCCGTCAGGGCAGAGCGTAACGCGCCCTCAACCAATTGTGCGCAATGAATCTTGACCGGAGGCAACGGCCCGAGCGGCGCGGCCAACTCCTGGCCCGACATCGAAACCGCTTCCTCAACCGTTTTGCCTGCGAGCATCTGCGTCGCAACGCTCGCCACCGCGATCGCGGTTTGACATCCGAAGGTCTGAAAGGTGGCACGATCGATCACCTTGCGCCCGTCCTGCTCCTTAAATTTTACCCACATCCGGAGCATGTCGCCGCAATCGGCGCTCCCGACTGTCCCGATGGCGTCGGCATTTTCCATCTCGCCGAGGTTTTGCGGATTTTTCACTGCGGCTTCGATTCGTTTTTCGAGTTCCTTGCTCATCGTTAGGCTATTCCAAATGATATCGCGGCAACTTAGGGTCAACCTCAGCGCTCCAGCTGTCGAT
>JAICXG010000135.1 GCA_025980625.1 Chthoniobacterales bacterium | reverse complement strand
TGAGCACAACCGCGCCCTTAATCCTCGCAGTGGGTCGTTAGGCTCACGGAAACAACACTGCCACGGAGTAAAAACCGTGCAACGCCGGGTGCCCTACGGCAGGGCCGCGAAGCGGCCCGCGCGTAGGGTTGCTTGGATTGAGCTATGCCCGAACGCGCCAGCGGTGAAGCGATGCAGAATCACGGAGCGAATCGAACGTCAGTGTGAGTCATGCGAGAGATGGACTTCGCAGGGTGGGTTTCTTCTCCTCGGCCGTCGCGTCATGATTTCGCCTAACGAGAGCGGGAGGGAAGGTTTCTTTTTTGTCTGCGATCATTGCCGGCAGGGTAAGTCGAGAACTGTTTCCCCCGAACACGAACCAGAGCGGTCTCAGCTGGCTGCCTGACGATGCGCCCGCAATTCCCAGAGCGTTGCCGTTGCCGTGTTTTCCCAGCTGCTGCAGCTAATTCCCAGAGGGGAACAGCCGCCCTTCATCCCTCGGATTCAGGGTGCGGTACTGATCGCCTGGAGCAGCTGGTGACAGCGTTTCGTGAGGAAAAAGCCCGGCGCCGGGAGTGGCGCAGTCAGCAGCGGGAATCGATCGATCTCGGGCTTGCAGTGCTCAGCGTGGTGCGTCCTCCGGGCGAGTCGTTGTCCTGCGCTCTGATCGCGGAGATCTGCGAATGCTCAACCGGAGCAATTTCTGCAATCGAACGGCGCGCGCTTAGGAAGCTGCGGCGTGCCGTCGAGTTTCGCTTCCCTGAGCTCGCGGCCGAGTTTCGGGAATTTCTCCGTGCGTCACACGCTCCGGTTCTACTACCGTAACACGAGAACGGTTCCACCGGCGTTGTCCCTCGCTCACTGCGTTCGCCAGGTAGCGCAGTCGCTCGCGCAATTCCCAGAGCGTTGCCGTTGCCGTGTTCACCGGGCCGAATGTGGCGTTGGAGAGCGGGATTGCGAGGATGATTTCACGCGCTCGATCAAGCTCTGCGATCAACGCGCGGGTATCGAACTGCCACGGGTTGGGGAAGCTTTCCGCTGGGTGGATTGGGGGAACGATCGTTGCCGCACGCTCGTCGTTAGGCCGATTCGTTAGGCGTGCTCGCTTCGGTTGCGCGAGGCGTCTTTTTCGGTTTTCGATTGAGCGCTGCGTGTTCATTGCGGGATTCCCTTTGCTCCCGGCTCATGCGCACGCTCTGAAGCCTCACGGATCGTCTCTTTGAACGTCGGTCCCGCCGATGCCTCGCTTTGCCTGTGAAGGATGGTAGGCGAGAAGCGAAACATTGAAAACAATAATTACAACTTTATATGACATATATTGTCTGATGTAATGGGACAGCGAAGGTTTGCGCGATGAAAACCTTTGTTGCCACGACGGCTGCCTCGTTAATTGTCCATCACATGGGCTTGTCGCAACCTTCTTCGATCCCGGACCCGAACTCTGCTCCGAACGGCGACGTGCCCTCCGGCCCGGTCGTCATCGTCGTGCCTCGATCGCAAACCGATTGGAAAAAATATTACGACCTGCGCTGGCGCGTGCTCCGCGCACCTTGGAATCAGCCGCGCGGGTCTGAGAAGGACGATCGCGAGGCTGAGAGCCAACACCTGATGATCCTTGGCCCGAATGCGCAACCGGTGGCAGCCGGCCGCTTGCATTTTAATTCTCCGGCCGAAGCCCAGGTGCGCTACATGGCGGTGGCGCCGGAGGCCCAGGGTCGCGGGCTTGGCAGTGCGATCTTGCGCGAACTGGAGCGGCGCGCGCGAGCGGCCGGCGCGCAGTCCATTGTCCTGAATGCTCGCGAAAACGCGCAGCCTTTCTACGCCCGGCACGGCTACAAAGTGGTCGGCTCGGCGCCCACGCTCTACGACGCGATCAAACACGTCCGCATGCGTAAAGACCTCAATTTTGCCCCCGTCGCGGATCGTCATCCTTGACCGGTGCGAACGCCCTGATACGCTGCGGCTCTTCGCGCTTGTGATCTCATGAAAACAACGGTTCGTCGCTTCTATTTGTTCCTTTTCGTTCTTGCAATTAGCTTGCTCCTCTCGTTGGGCACTGCTTCCACTGGCCGCGCCCAGGATGAGTCGGCTGATATCCAGCAGCAGATGACACCGGAGCAATTCCGAGCCGCCGGGTTACAAAAATTGACTCCCGAGGAGCTGACGAAGCTGAATCGCTGGCTCCAGGGCTACCGCGATCAGGCCGTCCAGAAGGCGGAAAAGAAAGCCGCGGTGCGCGAGGAGCGGGCCAAGCTCCAACTGATCGTGAGCCGGATCGACGGCGTTTGGAACGGCATTACTCCGGGCGAGGTCATCCAGCTGGAGGACGGCTCGAAATGGAAGCTGTCGAACAAGGACGAACACTATGGCGGCCATGCCGATCATCCCGCCGTAGCGGTTTACAAGGCGGGATTTTTTGGCTGGAAAATGCGGGTGAGCCGGATCGCCGAGTTCTACGTCACGCCGGTGCACTGACCGGATTCAGGCGGCATTCCTTTATTCGTTAGGGGCCGGATTTCTCGGAAGGTTAGTCTCGTTAGGCAGACGGCGGCGGCATGTGCGGACGCGCCAACCCGAAAGCGGCGTGTGTCACCTGCGCCGCCCGCTCCAGGTCGCTCTCATTGATTACGACCGTGATCTTTATCTCCGAGGTCGAGATCAACTGAATGTTCACCCCTGCCTCGCCCAGGCACGCGAAGAGCCGCGACGCGACCGCGGCGTGCGAGCGCATTCCGATGCCGACGACGCTTAATTTCGCCACCCCCATGCTCGCGGTCAGCCCCGCCGCGCCGATTTCCTTTACCAGCGGCTCGAGAGCTCTCTGGGTGAGCGCGAGCTCGTCTTTGTTGAGCGTGAACGATAGGTCGGTTGTGCCGGTGCTCGAGGCATTCTGCACGATCACGTCGAGGCTCAGATTCGCCGCCGCGAGCGCAGTGAAAATCTTGCCCGCGCATCCCGGCCGGTCCGGCACGCCGCTGATAGTTACCTTGGCCTGGTTGCGCTCCAGGCTCACACCACGCACCACCCAGT
This sequence comes from Chthoniobacterales bacterium, assembly GCA_025980625.1. Lineage (GTDB taxonomy): Bacteria > Verrucomicrobiota > Verrucomicrobiia > Chthoniobacterales > UBA10450 > JAICXG01. The sequence goes on along the minus strand of JAICXG010000135.1, from coordinate 4,572 downwards.
CTTCAAGATTGGAAGGCGCGGCCGTTGCTTTCGTTCCCGGCTCGTCTTTCAAACTCGAGCGCACCTCGAAGCCAATCCCGAATTTTTTCGCAAACTCGACCGCGCGCGACTGGATCACCTTTGCACCCGCGCCAGCCATCTCGAGCAGTTCGTCGTAGGCGACCTCATCGATCTTTCTCGCCTCCGGCACCACTCGTGGATCGCAGGTGTGCACGCCGTCGACATCGGTAAAAATCTGGCAATCGTCCGCCTTCAGTGCGGCGGCGAGCGCGATCGCTGTCAAATCGGAGCCACCTCGGCCTAACGTCGTGATCGCCCCGTCCGGGCTCTGTCCCTGGAAACCGGCCACGATCACGATGTAATCCTCTGCCAATAGCTCCTGGATTTGCCGCGGCGAGATATGCGAAATCCTCGCTTTTGTATGCGCCCCATCCGTGACAATTCCCGCCGCGGCGCCGCTGAGCGAAACCGCTTTGCCGCCGAGCGCATTCACCGCCATCGCGGTCAGTGCGCTCGCTCCTTGCTCACCGGTCGAGAGCAATAGATCGAGTTCGCGCGCGCTCGGTTCGGGCGCGATCTCCTTTGCCAGCTTGATAAGGTTATCGGTCACCCCGGCCATCGCCGAGATCACCGCCACCACATCGTGCCCGGCGCGCTGCGTCGCGAGCAACCGGGCCGCGACCGTGCGGATGCGTTCCGCCGTACCGACTGAAGTGCCGCCATACTTTTGAACGATCAAGCCCATAATGAAACGCGCCGCCGCCCCGTTTTCTCCATTCTCGCGGAACTGTCAACTGCGCTGCGCTCCCTCGCCCTCCCCTCGCCCGCTCCGCTGCTCGTTAGGCGCGAGTCGCCGGCTGATCTTTTCGAAAAAAATCCGGCCCTCGCCGGCCCGAAAGCGCGGCAAAGATAAGCTTGACATTGCCGTCTCGTGTTTCCAACACTCAGGCCCTCAACCAATCAAAATCTATGAAAAAGATCCTCGCAGCATTCTTAATCTTTTCCGGAATCACATTGTGCGTCATGGCTCTGGGCGTTGGTGGTCCTGCCGTGCCGCGACGGAATGTCAACGCCGATGCCTTTAGTCAGGGCCCGGGAGTCGATGTCTCCAGCGCCATCATCCAGCTCAAGGGCGCTCCGCTCAGTACTTACTCCGCGACCAAACCGGCCCCGGGCAGACAAATTGATTTCAACAGTAACGTGGTGAGATCCTATCGCGCCAAACTTGCCGCCGGCCGGAATGACTTCAGGAGATGGCTGCAAGCCAATGCGCCCAAAGCGAAGATAACCAGTGACTATGATATTTCTCTGAACGCCGTCGCTGTCCAACTCAACGGGACGCCGCTGGAGACCCTCGCCGCCGCGCCGATGGTGCAGCAGACTCAGTACAACGTCCTCTATTACCCTAACCTCAGTCAGAGCTACAAGATCATCAATGCGTCCGCTGCCTGGGCGGCGGTGGGCGGCAGAGCCGTCGCTGGCGCGGGGATCAAGATCGGAGATATCGACACTGGGATCGACGAAGCGCACCCGTTCTTCGACCCGACTGGCTTTACCTATCCTCCCGGGTTTCCCAAGTGCGACCCGGCCGATAGCACTTCGCACGTCCAAGACCAGGACTGTGAGTATGTCTCGCCAAAAGTTATTGTTGCCAAAGTCTTCTATAACAAAGCCCAGCAGCAGGGTCTCGATGCTCAGGCTATCCAGGACCACGGGACACATACCGCAGGGATCGCGGCAGGTGTGACTGGCAAGGTTGCGGTGTCAAACGGTGTGAGCATTGATGACATGTCCGGCATGGCCCCGGGAGCATGGCTGGGAAACTACAATGTTTTTCCCGGCGATGTGGTGAACGCCCGCAGCGAAGACATCCTTAACGCAGTCGAGGCCGCAGTCGCCGATGGTATGAATGTTCTCAATCTCTCGCTCGGCGGTTCCTATCACGGTAACAATGACCTGCTCGCGACTGGCCTCGACAACGCCGCCGACGCCGGCGTGGTCGTAGCTGTAGCCGCCGGTAATAGCGGCCCTGGCGCGACCACGATTGAGTCACCGGGTCGCGCCCGCAAGGTCATCACAGTGGCCGCGAGCACGAACGACCATTTCATTGGCCAGCCCTTCACCTATCCAGCGACTGGCGGAACAACGATCGGTGCGGCAGTGGGTGACTTCGACCCATTGCCCACCGCATCCTACGATCTCTTCGACACAAATTCCGATGGTTGCACCAGCGTCGATCCGGCCGCCGCCGGTAAGCTGGCGCTCATTAATCGTGGCACCTGCACCTTCAGCCAGAAGGTCGCGAATGCTAAAACCGCCGGCGCGGTCGCAGTTATCATCATCAACAACGTCGCCGGAGACCCGATCGCAATGGCCAGAACACTCGGGTTCGACGATGACCTTCCGGCCGTCATGATCGGCCTGAAGGAAGGAGCAGCCTTGCGCGCCTCCGGAGCGACGACTGCCTCAGCAGTTAATACATTGGAGGAGTTCGTCAGTTCTAACCAGGATATCCTTGCTGCCTTCAGCAGCCAGGGTCCCACAGATATCGATCTCGCCGTTAAGCCCGATGTGACCTCAGTGGGCGTGAACGTCCTTAGCTCTATCACTTGTGTTGGTAAAGGCGACGGCTGCCCCGACGATGGGAGCGGCTGGGCTTTCTTCAGCGGCACCTCCATGTCCACCCCACATATCGCGGGGTCGGCTGCCGTGCTCCTGGATCTGCATCCCGACTGGTCGCCGGCGCAGATTAAGTCGGCCCTCGTCAATCACGCCGACCTGGTGATCAAAGATACAATCACTGGCACACACGATGTCGGACCCACCGCGCAGGGTGCAGGGCGTGAGAACCTCTCGGTCGCGGCCGGCGCGACAACCTGGATGGATCCCGTCGCGGCCAGTTTCGGCAAAGTAACCCTTGGCCACGCCACCTCTCTCACGATCACTCTCTCCAACCCGACTGCCACTTCCCAGACCTTTACCGTCTCTGCGACCAAATTCACTCCCGACACCTTTGGAGGTCTCGTCCCGAGCATCTATGATGCCGGCACCCTCAGTGCGGGCGATGATCGGCTCACTCTCCCATCCAGCGTGACCGTGCCGGCCAGCGGCTCGACCACCCTCACCGTGACCGTCAACAAAAAGCTATCGTCCGGCGACGTCGTCCAGGGTTGGATTAACCTCGACGGCCCCGGCTCCAATGACCTGCACGCGGCCTATTACGCCGTCGTCGGCAGTAAGTAGGTCACTCTTAGCCTTAGTTAACCCGAAACGGGATGCGGCTAACACCGCGTCCCTGTTTTCTCGAGTAGCCGATGCGCGTCGGTGAGCAGCGAGAGCCGGCAACGCGCGCGGGGCCGGCGTGACGAAAGAGCGGCCTGGCATGTCGCGTGACTTCACCAGCGTTGCCAGTAAGTGGCCATCCCAGATCCCCTTATCACGCGAGACTAACGCTAGTTTTTTCTTGCCATCGCGGCGGTTTTTTTAGGACCCTGCTCCTGCTCACATGAATCCCGATACCCTCACGCTCCCCGCTCGCGCGCCGAAACTCCTCGATCGCGTCCGCTGGCACCTGCGGGTCAAGCATTACAGCATTCGCACCGAACAAGCCTATGTCGATTGGATCCGACGTTACATCCTATTCCATCGGAAACGCCATCCTGACGAGATGGGCGAAGCGCAAGTTACTGCCTTCCTCAATCATCTTGCGATCAATCGGGCCGTCGCCGCCTCCACCCAAAATCAAGCTCTCAGTGCTTTGCTCTTCCTTTACCAGCAGGTGCTCGATCGGAAACTCGATTTTATCGATGCGCAACGCGTCCGGCGGCCGGCCCGCCTGCCGGTTGTCCTTACCCGGGCAGAAGCGCGTGCCGTGCTCGCGCACCTGCGTGGAGACTATCGCCTTATCGGCCATCTTCTTTATGGGAGTGGCCTGCGACTGCTCGAAGCGCTGCGCCTGCGGGTGAAAGACGTAGACTTTGGCTATAACCAGATCACCGTTCGCGAAGGCAAAGGACAGCGCGACCGCGTTACCCTGCTGCCCGAGCGACTCAAATCCCCACTTAAGGCTCACCTCGCTCGCATTCGCGAGCTGCACCGCCAGGATCTGGCGTTGGGTCGCGGAGCAGTTTACCTCCCTCATGCCTTGGAGCGGAAATATCCGGGCGCGGCCCGAGCCTGGGCCTGGCAGTACGTCTTTCCCGCCTCGGGCCTTTCGACTGATCCACGGAGCGGCGAAACGCGCCGTCATCACCTCGGGGAGAAGAACGTGCAGAATGCGGTCAAGCTTGCGATTCGCGCCGCCGGGCTGCACAAACCAGCCAGCTGCCATACGTTTCGACACAGCTTCGCGACCCACCTCCTGGAGAGCGGCTACGACATCCGAACCGTGCAGGAGCTTTTGGGCCACAAAAATGTCGCCACCACCATGATTTATACGCACGTCCTGAACAAACCCGGGCTTGCCATCCGCAGTCCAATTGACCAAAATACTCCTCCGGAGCAGCCCTCGAAACCATGATAGGCGAAAAAATGTTCGTATTTAATTGCGAAACTTCGTCTACTTCTCGTTAG
>JAICXG010000141.1 GCA_025980625.1 Chthoniobacterales bacterium | reverse complement strand
GGGATCGATCGCCTAACGATGCTCCTGACAGGCGCGGAATCGATCCGCGACGTCATCCTTTTTCCTCTCCTCAAGCCAAAACAAGGCTGACCAGTGCTGACTTCGCAGAGGCAAACCCTCCGCCTGCGAATCGCGCAAGGCAGGTGTCGTTAGGCGCGGCCGAACCGGAGGGTGAGCGGCCAGAGCGCGATGCGTTCCGCCGCCGGGTCGCCCCACGCCTCAGCCAGGTCGCGCGCGATCAGCTCGAGTGGGTCGCTGCGATTGGCCGTCTGGAAACGCTGCGTCGCCGACCAGGTGCGCAGATATCCAAGCAGATGTTCCAGCGTCCAGCGCGCTTCAATCTGGAAATCCGGGTGCGGGATTTCCTCAAAAGGAAAAGGCAGCTGGAGATAAGCGCGCCCAACCATTTTGCGCTCGGGCGGCCAGTATCGCCCAACGATTTCGTCGTGATAACGCCTGACGACCGCTTCGATCTCGGGTGAGAGACGAAGATAATTGTAAGCCCAGAAGACGAGCACGCCGCGCGGCTGGAGGATGCGGCGGGCTTCGGTGTAAAAGTCATCGAGATCGAGCCAATGCATCGCCTGCGCCACGGTGATCGCCGCGCAGGAATGGTCCGGCAATCCCGTCGCCTCCGCTCGTGCGACCCGGTACTCGACGCAGTCGTTAGGCTGCGCGCTTGCGATCTGCGCCGCGCTTGCATCAATCGCGATCACGTTTTGGAAAAACTCCGCGAGTGCGACCGCCGCCTGTCCGCTGCCGGTCGCGCAATCAAGCGCCTGCGTGTCGTTAGGCGAATGCTTCGCGATGAATGCAAAGAGCGCGCGTGGGTACGGCGGACGAAATTTCGCGTACTCGCCCGCCTGCCGGGAGAAATGGTCCTTAAAATTCATCGCTCGTGCTCCTGCTCGTGCTCGTAATCGTGCTCGTGCTCGATTCGACTAGGAGCGCGATCAGGAGCACGAACATCAGTTTCCCTCGCGCGCTCGACCCGGGCGTACATCTCAAAATAGATGCGCTCGATCGCCGTCGCGGGGTCTTCCAGCATCATGCTTTCCTTGATCTTGCTCGCGTAGATCGGAAACGAAAAAGGCGAGACCACCGGCAGCTCGCGCAGTTTCCATTCGAAGCTCTGCACCTCTTCGAGAAACGCGCAGGCCGCCTCCGCGTCGAGAAACGTATGCATCGCCTGTCGATACGCTTCCTCGAGCAGCGGATGATCGGATTCGTGACGTTCGAGAACACGGAACAACACTTCGGAGCTCCAACTGAGCTGGCGCGGTTTGCGCTCGCGACCAGGCAGATTGCGCGGCACCATCAGGCCCGTCTGCGCCACGCCGCGGAATTGCCATTTCACTAATTCCGAGCCGCGCAGTGCAGCGTGCAAATCTTCCTCCGCCTCGGGGCGACGGAACAACGTTTTCCATTGCGCGAGCGGCAGTTCCTGGAAGCGCCGGAGGGTGAGGAGAAAGCCGTAATCGTCGATCGTGACAAGCGCGTTCCCGCCGATCCGCTCGCGCACGCGCCACGCCACGATGCGCGAGAGGGCGTCGTTCGCGCTCCGCCCGATGAGCGCGTGGAAGAAGTAGTGCGCATGCTCGCCCTCGCGATAGAGCTCGATCAGGAATTTGCGACCGACCGGCATTTCCGAGATCGCGATTTGAGCGCGGAAAAACTCGACGATTGCCTGCGCATTAGCGATCGAGATTTGATAGGTCTCGACCAGCCACTCGACCGCGGCCTCATTCGTGCCTTCGCCAAGCCGCGCAGCAAGATCGAAGCGCAACTTACGCACCGCGCTGGCGAGGCCGGAGGTCAGCGGCATCTTGGCCGCATTCCAGCGCGGGATGGTGGGCAATTGTCCGTCCGCGCGTTCAACCTGCACTTCCTGGACGCCGGTATCGATTAGCCTAACGACGCGTCCGGCGAGAACAAAGAGATCGCCGATCTGGAGTTGTTTGATGAAACCTTCCTCGACCGACCCGAGCCGGCGCCGCCCCAGGAGCACACTGACGAAGCCCTCGGAAACAATCGTCCCGATATTGACGAGGAAATCGCGCGCGACCCGCGGATGCGCCAGCGAGATCACGCCGTTCTCGATCACGATCTTGCCGAAGAGTGAGGTGTACTGCTGGCGCAACGATTCGCCGCCGCCGGCGAGATATTCGAGGATGCGATCGAATGCTTCCCGCTCCAAATCGCGATAGGGAAATGCGCGCCTAACGACCGCAAAAGCTTGCTCGACAGTGATGGGAGCGCGCGCGGCCATGCCGACAATATGTTGCGCGAGGACGTCGTTAGGCTTCTCCAGCACCTTGATCGGATCGAGCGCGCCGAGCCGGACGAGGTGAGCAGTGGCGGTCGCTTCGACGAGGTCGTTAATGTTGGTCGCGACGAGGACGCCGTGGCTGCTCTCGTTCAGCGAATGCCCGGAGCGCCCGATCCGCTGGATGGCGCGGGAGACGCCCTTTGGCGTCGCGACCATGACGACGAGATCGACCGCGCCAATGTCGATCCCGAGCTCGAGACTGGTCGAACAAACTACCGCTCGCAGCTCGCCGTTCTTGAGCCGATCCTCGACCTCGAGACGGACGCTGCGATCGAGCGAAGCGTGATGCGTTTCAATCTGGTTGGCTAACTCGGGGAGGAGTTCTTTCAGCCGCAGCCCGATCTGTTCCGCGGCGGAACGTACATTGGTGAAAACGAGCACCGATTGGCGGGAACGGATCAGCTCGGCCAGTTCGGCGTAGAGGCGAACCCCGGTGTAGCCCGCTGGCGGATATGGTTGGCGGCGGATGGGAGAGAAGACTTCGACGATCGATTCCTTTTCGATCTTCGCTTGCGCGATGCGGCAGGGGCGATCGTCGCCGGCGAGGAAGCGGGCGAGCAGATCGAGCGGCGCGGCCGTGGCCGAAAGGCCGACGCGGCAGAATGAGTCCGGCCTAACGATCTCCTCGAGACGCTCGAGTGAGAGCGCGAGATCAACCCCGCGCTTGTTCCCGGCGAAGGAGTGCAGCTCATCGACGATGACGAAGCGGCAGTTCGTTAGGCCGAACGCGTAGCTTTCCTGCGCCAGGAGAACCGCCAGGCTCTCCGGCGTCGTAACCAGAAAATGCGCCGGGTAACGACGGAATTTCGCGCGCTCGCTTGCGCTCGTGTCGCCCGTTCGGACATGAATCCGCAGTTCCTTCTCCAACCCCATGCCGGCAATCGGGGCGCGCAGGTTTTTCCCGATATCGTAGGTGAGCGCGCGCAGCGGCGAGACGTAGAGGCAATGCACCCCTAACGAGAGAGCGCCCGCCTCCGATTTGCGCAGCAGGTAATCGAAGACGCCAAGAAAGCCGGCGAGCGTTTTTCCGCTGCCGGTCGGCGAAGTGAGAAGAATCGATTGTCGCTCCAGAATCGATGGGACGCAGCGGAGCTGCGCATCGGTGAAGCGGCCGTAGGTCGCGCGAAACCAGTTGCTCAGCCGCGGATGGAGGGCGGCGAATAACTCTTCATCACTCGCGGCGGCTGTTTGCATCGGGAAGATTCGCGCCGGCAACATTTTTTCGCGAGCGGCAGCAGCACTGTTTGCGATCGAACTGCTCGTGGCGATGCGCTGGCGGTTTTAGCCTAACGACGGGAGCGAATCCGAATCGTCAGGCAGATTTGGGCGGGAAGAAAATGTTCTCGCGTTCGACCGCCGCGCCGCGCCGGAGGAAAAGCTGCAGAATCTCGTCGGTGTAAAACTCTCCGTTGTAGGCCGGATTGAGGCCAAAAAAAATCCGACCGCCCGGCTTCAGATGACGCTCGAGATCGCTGATGAGGTAATCCCATTCGCGCACTCCCCAATCCCAGGAGGTATTGCGTCCACCATGAAAGGCGGGGGAGAAGGCAGTAATGAGATCGAACTTTCGCCCGAGATCCGGGATCGGCTCGAGACGCCGGACATGCGCGATCATCCGCTCGAGTCCGAAGAGGTCAATCAGCTCATCAAAGACCGGCACCTTGTCGACATCGAGGCCGAGCCCGTGATGACCGCAAGCCTGCGCGACAAAAAGAAAAAAGCCTGCGCCGCAGCCGATATCGAGGATGTCTTTCGGCGGCGAACGGTGGAGGCGAAGGTATTGAACGCGGCGCGCGTTGATCCGGAGATATTTGTCGAGGTCGAGGTATTTCGAATAATGCCGCCAATGCGCCGGTGCGTCCGGCGGCGGTGATGCGTGTCGCTGCTGCAACTCACGGAGACGCTGCTGATCGATCCGCGCGCGGAGCGGACGCAGCGGGAGCGGCGCAAGAATGCGTTCGACATGGCGCCACATGCGGCGATATGACTCGGCCCGGAAGAGCTTCCCGATCTTATGCCGCAGGGTCATCGATCATCCGTCGGGATTGACGGGAAAATGCTTGTTCTTGCGGTGCTCGGGGACGCGCTCGGTGTGCTCGGTTTCGATCTCTTGGCTGGCTGCGCCTAACGACTCGTAGGCTTCGCGATTTTTCGGCGCCCGGCACATGTAGACAGTGGCGTGGGCGAGGGGAATGCGCGCTTCCGGCATGCCGACAAACTCAACCGCCTGCTGCGTCGCGATCGCGAGCGGCAGCGCTTCCGGATCGGCCAGGCCCACATCTTCGCTCGCGAAAATCACGATTCGGCGAGCGATGAACCGAAAATCCTCGCCGGCATGGAGCATTTTCGCGAGCCAGTAGATCGCGCTCTTCTCATCTGAGGCGCGCATGCTTTTGATGAAAGCGCTGATCGTATCGTAATGTGCGTCGCCCACTCGATCGTAAACCACCGCTTTGGTCTGGATGCTTTCCTCCGCCACCTGGAGGGTGAAATGGATTATGCTTTGTTCGTTAGGCGGAGTCGTCAGCACTCCGATCTCGAGCGCGTTCAGACATTTCCGGGCGTCGCCGTCGCTCAGCTTGGCCAGGTGTCGCTTCGCTTCCGGATCCATCTGCACGCGATGATGGCCGAGGCCACGCTCTTTGTCCGCGAGCGCGCGATCGATCAACTTCTCGAGGTCTTCCACCCCTAACGAATGAAGCTGAAAAACCTGGGAACGCGAGACGAGCGCGCTATTGACATAGAAGAATGGGTTGTAAGTCGTGGCGCCGATCAGCCGCAGGTTACCGCTTTCCACATCGGGCAGGAGAATGTCCTGCTGCGCTTTGTTGAAATGGTGGATCTCGTCGACAAACAGGATCGTCTTGCGGCCGGAAGTGCGGAGACGGTTCTGCGCCGCAGCCACCACTTTGCGCATCTCAGCGACATTGCTCTCCACCCCACTTAAGCGTTCAAACTTAGCCTGCGTGATATCCGCAATGATGTGCGCGAGAGTCGTCTTTCCGCTTCCCGGCGGTCCCGAGAGGATGACCGATGGGAGCCGGTCGGCTTCGATCGCGCGGCGAAGCAACTTGCCCGGAGCGAGGATATGTTCCTGACCCACCAGTTCCTCGATCGTCCGCGGACGCATCCGGCTGGCGAGGGGCGCGGCCTGATCGTAACCGCGCTCGGTCTCATCCTCTTTACTCGAAAACAGATCGCGCACTGAGCAAGGTAATGTCCTCACTCGCCCGATGCATCCGAATTTCGAACGCGATCGCGGGACCCGACATACGTTTGGAGCTTGCTTTCGGTTTTTTCCATCCGCTAGCCTGCATCAGTTATGAACGAGCGAGCGGCAGAATCTCCAGCCGGGATCAGAATCGCGATACTCCTTGGGTTGGCCGTGACGCTGGCGACACTTCTCTCCTGCAGTAAGCCGGCTCGCGAAGAGAAGCCGCGCAGTCCTGCCTCAGATCTGACGGAGCCGATGACCACTCCGGGCTGGCTAACATTCAAACCTGGGACAAAGGTGGCACCGAAAAGCTTGTTCAAAGATCATCCAGACCTATTTCGCCTCGCGCCTTGAAATGAGATGAAACTCAGTTCCGAACAGAAAGACGAACTCGGGATAACACATCTTCGCTATCAGCAGTTTTATCGCGCGATCAAAGTCGAGGGTGCGGAGTATCTCGTCCGCGCCAGAGATGGTTGGGCAATTTCGGCCAATGGCCACCTGGCCTACGATTTCCAGCCGCAGCAAATCACTCCGCAGATCGCCGAAGAACGAGCCTGGGAAATCGTTCACGAACATATCCCGGCGGAACGTTATCTACCCGGGAAAGATTTGGCCGCCGAGTTAGGGAGTGAGAACGCCGGCTATCGTCCCAAGGGAGAACTGCTCTTTACGGAAGACCCGAAGAGCACATCAAGGGAACGACGTCTGGCCTGGATGTTTAAGGTCTACGTGACTCCTTTCGATCGCTCCCAGCAGATCTATGTCGATGCGAGCAATGGCTCAATCATCAAAGAGTTTCCCCTTTTTCCCCCGTGCTATCTGGGATCGGGACCGGTGACCTTCCGCGGCACCCGTAGCATCAACACGCAAAGGAAAGGTGACCGCTACTATCTTGTTGATGATTGCGACGGCACCTTGCTCTCAGCCGTCCTGCTCGATACCGCGAACAAGGCGGTCGCCGTCTCCGATGATGATAACAACTGGACTGGCAATAATCCTTCCCTTGTGACTTCCTATTGGGGGCTGCGTGCCTGTTACGACTACTTCGCTCTCATCCACAAGCGGATAAGTTACGATGGGAAGAATAGCAACATGACCATTTACAATGATCCGAACATGATAAATGCAGGCCAGAACGCGACCGGCGGGAGCGGTGCGATTCGGATTGGTCTCGCCAACCCCAGTGACAACGATGACTATAACACGCTTGATATCGTGGGGCACGAATTCACCCATAGCCTGATCGAACAAACCGCCAATTTGACCTATGACAAGACTAAGGAGTCTGCCGCCCTTGACGAATCCTTCTGTGATATCTTTGGCCAATCGGTGGAACAGTGGATCGAGGGTGAGACGAAGAAGGAATGGGTGATTGGCGATGACAAGGGCTGCGTGCCGCCCGCCATCTGCCGCGATCTCCAGAACCCGAAGACTTTTAATAATCCCGATACGTACCAGGGCACGTATTGGCAGACGGTAAACATCGACCCGCATAACAATGGGAGTGTGCAGAACCGCTGGTTCGCATTGCTCTGCGACGGCGGCACCGGCACTAACACCGAGCTCGGCTCGGCCTACACTGTCACGGGCGTGGGGATGGCAAAGGGCCGCGCCATTGCTTACCGCAGCCTGACGCAGTATCTCACCTCGGCAGCGACCTTTCCCGACGCCCGCGCCGCCTCGATCAACGCGGCGGATGATCTTTATGGCTCCGACTCCGCGGAGGTCGAGTCGGTCCGGCGGGCCTGGTGCGCCGTCGGCCTGTGCGACTATGTTATTCCGACGCAACCAGACTGGTTCGATCAGCCCGGCCACAATCCAAACCCTGCCTCGCCGGATAACAACAACACACTCGGGGGAGCCACACCGCTGGGGACAGGAGAACGATTT
>JAICXG010000246.1 GCA_025980625.1 Chthoniobacterales bacterium | reverse complement strand
TTTATCTGGGGTCTGCTCATCGGCGGCTTGCTCGGTCCGCTTCTCGCGATCCCGCTTACCGCCACGATCAAGGTCTTACTGGCGCGTTACGTCTGGGGAAAGCGCCTGCGTGAACAAGTGATGGAAGCCATCGAGGAGGTGCCGGTGGTGCGTGAAGCCGAAGCTGAAGCGGAGCCCGAAATCGTTCGTTAGGCTGGCGCAACCCAGGTTGCAATCGGCCTTATCGTTATGCCCACGGAGGTAAGAACAGTTGACCGCAAAGGGCGCCCGCGTTCCCTTTGGCGGCGCAGCCTGCAACTGCGCAGCGGGCTCATTATCTCGCTGCTCGTGCTGCTCGGGTTCGGCATCGGGCTTTTGACTTTTTCATCCGCGCATAAAGCCTGGAACGGCTGGCGCGAAAGCCACCTTTTGAGGCAGGCCGACGCGCAGCTCGACCAGGATCATCTCGAGCAGGCGAAAGACTTGGCGCAGCGTGCGCTGGTGATGGATCCGAATTCTCTCACCGCCGCCCGCATTCTGGCCGACGCAACGGAAAAGCAGAACCGGGTGGAGACGGTCGGCTGGCGGGCGCAGATCGCGCGGCTCCATCCTACGATCGACAACCAGCTTAATCTTGCCTCGGCGGCGTTGCGTTTCGGCCAACTCGATGTCGCGCGCCGCGCGGTCCAGCAGGTGCCGAAAGACGATCGCGAGGCGGCCGCCTATCAGGTGGTGGCCGGCTGGCTCTCGCGCGCCGAAGGCAATAGCGTTGAGGAAGAGCGGCATTTCGCCGCGGCCGTCCGGCAGGACCCTTCGAACGACCTCTACAAATTCAATCTCGCAGTTCTGCAGATTCGCTCCCCTGACCCGGAGAAAAACGCCGCCGCGCGCAACGAGCTCGAGCGGCTAACCAAAGTGTCGCAGTTCCGCACCGAAGCGTTACGCGCCCTGCTCGAAAACGCCCTGCGCGAAAACCAGACCGAGGCCGCGACCGACCTGGCGCAACAGTTACAAATGAGTCCGCAGGTGAGCTTCGCCGATTACCTCCTTTGCCTTGATCTCTATCGCAAGCTGAATCCGAAGAAACTGGACGCCTTACTCGAGAAGGTGAAACCCGCCGCGGCGCGCCAGGTTAGCGATCTCGCCCAGCTCATTAATTGGATGAACAAAAATAAGCTGGCGAGCGAAGCCTTGAGATGGAGTGACAAACTGCCCGATGACCTGACGAGTCGCCCGCCGGCGGCGGCGGCTATCGCTGAATCGCTCGCCCTAACGAAAAGCTGGTCGCGCCTGAAGCGTTGGACGCGCAGCGGTTCGTGGGCCGAGGACGATTACGTGCGGCTCGCCTACCAGGCGTACGCGGCGCGCAAATCCCGGCGGAGCGGAGCGGATGCTGAATTCGACGAGCTTTGGAAGACAGCCGTAAAAGCAGCCGCCTCTAACCCGGAACACCAGCTCGCGCTCGCCCGGCTCGCTTCAAAATGGGAGCTGACGCAACAGGCCGAGCCGCTCTGGCAGGAGGTAGCGAAGACGACGACCGCCCGGCGTGAAGCGCTCGACGCGCTTTACAAGATCTATCGCGAAAATAACGACCTGCCCAACCTGTCTGTCACCGCTCAGCAGCTGCACGAAACCTCGCCTGACGAGGTTGAGTTAGCGGCCAACGCTGCCCGATTCGCCCTCCTGCTCGACCGCAACAGCGCCGCCGGACGCGAGCTCGCGCGGCGCGCCTACGCGAAAGCGCCTAACGATACTGCCGCCGCGGTCACTTATGCCTTTGCCCTTTACAGAGACGGCCGCACGGGGGATGGCATCGAGGTCCTGAAAAAACTCTCGCCCGACCAGCTCCGCGATCCCCATCCCGCCATCTATGCCGCGCTCCTCTTCGATGCCGGGAGCGAGGTCGAGATAGCCGATCAATACCTGGCGTTGGCCAAGGCCGGGCATCTCTATCCGGAGGAAAAGCAACTCCTCGAGGAAATCTCCACCCGGCGCCAGAATGCCGCGCCACCATCGCCAGCGCCTCGTCCGGAGGCGATGGAATGACGAAACACAATTTGTCGTCTCCCTATTTTTGGTCTAGAGCGATCTCATAAACCCAAAAAGCCTGTCATCCCGAGCGAAGTCGAGGGATCTCGGCGCGCCAGCTTTAAGGTGACTTCCACGGGATCCCTCGACTCCGCTGCGCTCCGCTCGGGATGACGCGCTATTTATGAGATGGCTTGTAACCAAACATTCCGCGATTCCTTTGTTCGTTAGGGAGCAGCCCTGGGTAAGCGCCAGCGCTTGCCCTACAACGCCAAGTTCGAAAGGGCTTCGTCATCATTACTCGTCATTCCTCGTTCCCGGCGCGAGCGTCTCTTTCTCCTTCCCGCCGGAAACGACCATCGCCTGTTCCACAATCAGCGCGGCCAATTCCTGAGTCGCTTCGTCGAGTGCAGCGTTGGCGGCTTTCAACTTCCCGGTTTCGTGGGTTTGGAGCGCTTCGCGCACCGCCTGCGCCTTTTCCTCGATCTTCCTTTTCTCGTTAGGCGCGAGCTTTTCTCCGGCAACCGCAAAGGCTTCGGTCACGGCCGCGAGCATTTCCTCGGATTTCAGCCGGGTCTCAGTCCAGACCCGCTCGCTCATGTCTGCAAAGGCGTGCTCGAGCGAATCGGCGAGCATTGCTTCGACCGCTTCGTCGGAAACGTCCACCGCACTCGAGAGATTGATGATTTTCTCGGCGCCGCTACGAATGTCGCGCGCGAGGACGTGGAGGATGCCGTTGGCGTCGATCTCGAATTGGACCCCGACGCGCGGCACACCTTTGGGTGCCGGCTCGAATTCGATCTCGAACCGGCCAAGGGTCCAATTGTCCGCCGCCAGCTCGCGTTCACCCTGGAGAATCTTGAGTTTCATTGCGCGCTGATTGTTTACCGCGGTCGTGAACATCTCACCCGCCTTGATCGGGATGGTGGAGTTGCGCGGGATGATGACGTTCATGAGCCCGCCAAAGGTTTCGATCCCTAACGACAGCGGGGTGACATCGAGCAGAACCACCTCGCGCACCGCACCCGAGAGAATGCCGGCCTGGATCGTCGCACCAAGAGCGACCGCTTCATCGGGATTTTGCGAGGTGTTCGGCTCGCGACCGAAGAGCTGCGCGACAAATTGCCTAACGAGAGGCATGCGGGTCACGCCGCCGACGAGAATCACTTCGTCGAGCGCGGTGGGCTTGAGCTTCGCGTCCGCGAACGCACGCAAACAATGAGCCCGGGTCCGTTGCACGATCGGGCGCGCGAGTTTCTCCAGTTCCGCGCGGGTCAGCTCGTATCGGAGGTGTTTCCCTTCAATGAATGGGACATCGATCGCGACACAGTCTTCGGTCGACAGGCGATGCTTGGCTTCGATGACAATCTCGCGCTTCTGCCAATCGGGCAGCGGCAGGTTGCAGTGCGCGACGAGGGCGGCATCGATATCGTCCCCGCCGAGTCGGGTGTTGCCGCTCGTCGCCAGCACCTGAAAGAGGCCTTCGTTCATTTCAAGGATCGAGATATCGAAGGTGCCGCCGCCAAGATCGTAGACGGCGATCCTGGATTTCTCGCGCAACTTATCGAGCCCGTAGGCGAGGGCGGCTGCAGTCGGCTCGTTGATAATGCGCTCGACCGCAAAGCCGGCGGCTTCGCCCGCGCATTTCGTGGCGCTGCGCTGGGCGTCGTTGAAGTAAGCCGGCACGGTGATGACGGCGCGGGAGACGGATCGATCGAGTGCGCTTTCCGCATCGCGTTTTAGTTTCGCGAGGACGAGCGCGGAAATTTCTTCGGGCGCGTAAAGGCGATTGCGGATCTGGATGCAGAGCGCTTGGCCGGATTGGCGGAGAATTTCGTAATCGTTAGGCAAGTCTTCCGCCGGAATGTCGTCGCCGCGCAAACCGATCAGCCGTTTGGCCGAGTAAACCGTGTTGCGCGGATCGACCGGGCGCATCCGCGCGGCAGCGGCGCCGACGATCGGCTCCCCGGTTTCCAGGAAATGGACAACCGACGGCGTGAGGCGCGCGCCGCCGGCGTCGGCAAGGAGGATGGGGAAACCGGCTTCCATCACACCGATGAGGGAGTTAGTTGTGCCGAGGTCGATACCGACGATGTCGTTGCTCATTGCGCGATCGGGAAAGGAGGAAGATCAGGTGAATCAGGAAAGCAGGAAAGCAGGAGTTTGGTTACGGTGAGCGGAACGCGAGATTCCCGTCCTTCATGTCGCGCTTGCTCAGGCCGTCGTGGACAGCCCGCAGCCTTAGCGCGCCGCGGCCGTTCTCCGGGTTAACTCCAACGAACCGGATCC
>JAICXG010000273.1 GCA_025980625.1 Chthoniobacterales bacterium | reverse complement strand
GTCGGCACCCGCTATTTTTCGATCGACAATGGTAACACCGATATCGTGGGTTTTAACCAGGATTCCAATGGTGACTTTGGAGATTGGCTTAGTGAGCCGTGCCCCCAGACTCATCCTTATGTTCAGAACGCCTTTGGCTGCCCCGGGCAGCTCTCGGATATCAGTGCTACTTCGCCGGAAGGAATCAATCTCGACGTGGTGGGCTATGATCTAAGCGCGGCCATTCTGCCACCCGGCGCGAGCGTGCTCGGCAATGTCTCAACCCGTGTCCTTGTCGAAACCGGCGACGAGGTGCTCATCGGCGGATTCATCATTAGCGGCACGCAGCCCAAGCAGGTGATCGTGCGCGGCATCGGCCCCTCAATCTCCCTCCCGGGTGTGCTCGCCGATCCTATGCTCGAGCTTCACGACAGCACCGGCGCCATCATTGCGACGAATGATAACTGGCGCAGCGACCAGGAGCAGGAGATTCTTGCCAGCGGTCTGGCCCCGACGAATGACAATGAGTCGGCCGTTCTCATGACTCTCGATCCCGGGGCCTACACTGCGATTGTGAGCGGTGCGAATGGCGGCACGGGGATCGCTTTGGTGGAGGTCTACGATCTCGACCAGACAGTCGATTCAAAGCTCGGTAACATATCCACTCGCGGTATTGTCCAGACGCAGGATAACGTGCTGATCGGCGGTTTTATTGTCCTCGGGCAGGACCCGATCAGTGTGCTCGTGCGAGCGCTTGGGCCATCCCTGCCGCTCGATGGCTCTCTGGCTGATCCGACGCTCGAACTGCACGATGCGAACGGCGCGCTCCTCTTTTCTAATGATAACTGGAAGAGTGACCAGGAGGCGGCAATTACAGCTACCGGGATCGCGCCGACGAACGATCTCGAGTCAGCCATCCTGATGACTCTTGCCCCGAGTTCCTACACCGCGATCGTGCGCGGCGCGGGTAACGCGACCGGGATCGCACTCTTCGAAGCCTACGCGTTAGAATAGGTCTCGGGCCAGGTCGATTATCGCCCCAGATAACGGGCTACGCCCGTGTCAAACGGGCCATTCCTCCTAGGACTCCGCCACTCACGATAATTTCCAACCGTCCCGGTTGTTTGAACCGGGCAAAGTTAGTAACAATCCTGTTACGCTTAACGGCAGCTTTCCTTTTGATTCCCTCGTAGCCATTTCATAAATCCAAAAAGCCTGTCATCCCGAGCGAAGTCGAGGGATCCCGGCGCGCAAGCTTTAAGGTGACTTCCATGGGATTCCTCGACTCCGCTGCGCTCCGCTCGGGATGACGCGCTATTTATGAGATGGCTTGTAGCAGCCGGCTCGCTCACTGTTACCTCGCGGGTCCCGGTCTATGTCGATCGCGCCACTGCCTCCCATTCCGTCTTCCCGTTCAGCTTCAAGAGAGATTATTCTTGACCGGCTTCCGCTCGTCCGTACGCTTGCAGCGTCGCGGAATCGTATGAGAAAAAGACGCATCGTTGTCATCGCCATCCTGTTTGGTTTCCTCAACGTCACTCCCGTCCCGGCCTCCTTTCTCAACGTTTCTACCCGGGTCGACATCCCGCAGCCTGCGCTCGGCCAGGGCGTCACCTCAGTCATTGGCGGCTTTATCGTCGGTGGCGACGTGGGACGCAAACTTCTCATTCGGGCTCTCGGGCCATCGCTGGCCCAGTTTGGTCTGGTGCCCCTGGCGGATCCGGTCCTGAACTTGTACGACGCCAGCGGCACCATCATTGCCACGAATGACAATTGGATGGATTCACAGGAGCAGGAGATCCTGGATACGGGTCTCGCACCGAACGTTCCTTTGGAGTCAGCCATCCTCATGGTGCTCCCGCCCGGCGCTTACACAGCTATTGTGCAGGGTAACTCAGGCAGGGCCGATATTGTCCCGGGCTCCGGCACGACGCTTGTCGAAATCTACGATATCAGCCTGACAATCGGCACTGGATTGGACAACATCAGCACCCGCGGCGCCGTCCAAAGCGTTACCGATCCGATGATCGTAGGCTTTGTTATCGGCAACGGCGACGAAGACACCGTCGTCATCCGCGGTCTCGGGCCAAGCTTGAAAGACCTTGGCCTGGCCGGCTTGAGCGACCCGCGGCTCGATCTTTTCGACGCCGAGGGAAATCTCCTCGCGGGCAACGACAACTGGCAGGACACCCAGTCAGCCGAAATCGAGGCCACAGGCCTGGCGCCGACTGAGCTGCGCGAACCGGCGATCCTCATAACCTTGCCGAGAGGCTCCTACACCGCCGTGCTCTCACCAGCAGGAACCGTCGCTCACGGCGTTGCCCTGGCCGAGATTTACAGGCTATGATGAGTCGCCTGGCGCAGCGGGGAACGCCGGGCAACTGACAACGACAACAAACAAGAGCCGAACCGCGTCACGCGCTTTCTTCCCGGTGCTGTTCGGTCAAGTGTCCGCAAAGATTTTGCTCGGCTTCGGACCCATTCCCGCCAATGCTTGGTCAGTTATGCAAAATTCCTTAAGCAAAATTGTCGTCACCGTCGTCTTCATGCTTGCCATCGGCAACGCTCTCCTCTTTGCGGCCGATCACGCCGCTCCATCGATGGCTCCCGAAGCGGCGCTCGCGAAGCTCCAGGTCGGCAATGAACACTTCGTCACTGAAGCGAATAGCCCGGCCAAGCCTACTCGCGCCCGTCGGCTGGAGACGGCGAAGTCGCAACATCCTTTCGCCATCGTGGTCGGTTGCTCCGATTCGCGCACCCCGCCCGAGTTGATCTTCGATCAAAACATAGGTGATCTCTTCGTCGTCCGCACTGCCGGCCAGGTGGTCGGGGATTACGAGCTCGGCAGCATTGAGTATGCGGTCGAGCATCTCGGTGCGCGACTTATCATCGTGATGGGTCATGCGCGCTGCGGCGCGGTGCAGGCGGCCATCGCCGGTGAGACCGCGCCGGGGCACGTCGGTGCTATCGTGCGCAAGATCAGGCCTTCTGTTTTGGCCGTGAGTAAGGAGGCCGGGCAGCCGCTCGTTAACGCGATCAAGAGTAATGTCCATCACGTCGCCGGGGAAATACGCCAGGAAGCCAAACTGGGTTCGCTCGCTTCACAAGTCCGGGTGGTCGAAGCCTACTACGACTTCGACACCGGAAAGGTGGAATGGCTGGATAAAGGAAGATAAGACTGCGAGCAGAATACTCTTCCGCCTAAAGGACCTAACCGCTATCGCAAGGCTGCGATCGGGCTTTGAAATCCAGCGGAGAAGGCAAACCTGAGCGGTTCGGCCCGCGCGTTAGCACGTGCTACGACGATTCAGTGACACATGCGTATCGTCACACGATTGCTCGCCCTGGTTGCGGTCACCGCCTTTGCGGCCGCGCCGACTCACACCGAGTCGCTTGACCAGTCGATCGCTTACCTGCTGGATTACATCGCTCACTCGCATGCTGTTTTCATCCGCAACGGCGTGCGGCACACTCCGGCCGAAGCGGTCGCGCACATCAAAGACAAAGCCGCCTACTTCAAAGACAAAATCAAAACACCGGAAGATTTTATTCGCTTCGCCGCGAGCCAGAGCCTGCTCACCGGTTCACCCTATTTGGTTATTCCTCCGGGTGGGAAAGAAATGCGGCTCGACCTTTGGTTGAGCGAAGCTCTGCGCGCCCATCGGGCCGCGACACATTCATGAGACTTTTTCGAAGACTTATTCCTTCTTCCTTCCGCCTTCTTATCTTCCGCGCGCTCCGCGCCGGCGCGATCTGTGCGATTACCGTCTCGCTCTTCAATTCCTGCGCCATCACAAGCCTGTTCGAAGGCGGCAAGAAAATCCGGCAAGAGGTCCAGCCGAT
>JAICXG010000079.1 GCA_025980625.1 Chthoniobacterales bacterium | reverse complement strand
CGTTGCCGCCTACGATCGCGAGACTGCTGCGACGTTCGAGAATGCGCGCACATTTGCAGAAGGTCGGGCTGTTCAATTTCCTCGCCGACCCGCGGAACCAGTATGATCCGCATGCCCAGGTCGTCTTTCGCCTCTTCGATCAGGATGGATCTCCCGTGCCCATAGCGAGCAGCGACGTCTTCTTTGTCTCCGAGCAGGGTACGAAGGGAACCGTGCCGATCCAATCGATCATCGAGCACACCTCAGTGAGCGGGATTTCGTCTAACGTGATCGTCTTTTATCTGCGCACGCAACGGTATGATCGGCGCGCCAAGGATTGATTTGTTAGGCAACGTCGCCGATTTCGCGCTCGAGATCACCGCGATCGAGCCGGCGGCGCCGGCGCAAAACCCGCTGATCTCCTATCTGCCATTGCGCATTCCGCTTTCCGGCCGGCAGGTGAGGAACCTGATCCAATCGCATCGCAGCACGATCATCGACGTGACGCTTCTACGCCTGCCGTCGCCCGACGTCTATCAGTTGATCAAATCCTAGACGGCGCGCCGGAATTTGACTCGGCGTCGCGCGCCGTATCATCTAGAAACGAACTGGCTCCCGACCAGATCGTTAACCTGGCTCTCACAATCTCTATGAAAATGATCGCACTTCGTTTTGTTGGTTTTTTCGCGGTTCTCCCAGTTTTCATCCCGCTCGCTCGCGTCTCTGCGGCGGAAAAGGAATTTCAATTTCCTGCTCCGAGCCAGCACAGCACGATTACGCAGCGGGTCGGCTTAACTGATGTCTCGGTCGATTACTCGCGCCCCGACAAGCACGGCCGCGAAATTTTCGGCGGCCTCGTGCCCTACGGCAAAGTCTGGCGCACCGGGGCGAATGCGCCGACCAGGATCAAGTTGAGCGACGCGGTGAAAATCGAGGGCAAAGAGCTGCCCGCCGGCGAGTATGCCTTCTACACCATTCCGGGCGAGAACGAGTGGACGATCATCTTTTCCAAGAACCTGAAACTCTGGGGCGCCTATGGTTACAAACCTGATGCCGATGCGTTGCGAGTGACGGCAAAACCGACGACCTTGCCTAACGAGGTCGAGACTTTCACGATCGGCATCGCCAACCTGAAGGATGACGGTGCCACCATCACGCTTGACTGGGATAAAACCCGCGTCCCGGTCGAGCTGACCACGAACACGGTCGAAAAGGTGAACGCTGAAATCGCGGAGGGGTTAAAGAATCCGGCGGAATTAAAACCGGGGTTCTACTACCAGGCGGCCAGCTTCTATTACGATCACGACAAAGATCTCGACCAGGCCGCGAAGTGGATCGACACCGCGATCGAGAAACAGAAGGAGCCGCGCTACTTCATCTATTACAAAAAGGCGCAGATCGAGGCCAAGCTTGGGCGCAAGGACAAGGCGAAGGCGGCAGCGGAGAAATCAATCGAGCTCTTGAAGGCCGAGCCTCAGCCGGACGAGACCGCGATCCGCAACAGCCAGGTAATCATCGATAGCCTCAAATAGCGAGCCAGTCGGGTTTGTCCTTCGCAATGTTTCCGACCTCGCGTCGCGTGGCCCTGCTCGCATTCGTTAGTCTGGCCGGCGCCGCGACTGCGGCGGACGCGCCGCGCGAGATGGATGCCGCGCATATTCGCCTCGCGCTCGAAAAACTGAATGTCCTCGGCCGCGTTCTCTATGTCGCGGCCCATCCCGACGATGAGAATACCGGACTGATTGCTTACTGGGCGAACGGCGCGCTTTACGACGCCGCCTATCTCTCACTCACCCGCGGCGATGGCGGGCAAAACCTGATCGGGCCGGAGCTGCGCGAACAACTCGGAGTCATTCGCACCCAGGAGCTGCTCGCCGCGCGCCGGATCGATCATGGCCAGCAGTTCTTCACTCGCGCAAATGACTTCGGGTTTTCTAAGTCGGCCGAGGAAAGCCTGCGGATTTGGGATCGCGAGAAAATTCTCGCCGATGTCGTTTGGGTGATGCGGGAGTTTCGACCCGACATTGTCGTGACGCGCTTCCCAACCGAAGACACGGAGACACATGGCCATCACACCGCCTCGGCCCGACTCGCCGCCGAAGCGTTTCGTGCCGCGGGCGACCCGAAGCGTTTTCAGGAGCAACTTAAGTTCGTTAGGCCATGGCAACCGAAGCGCCTGCTCTGGAATTCCTGGGCGGCCTTTCGCGCCGAGATGCGCCACGAACCGGTCGACGTCACGGGATTGATTCCACTGGAAGTTGGCGGTTATCAGCCGCTCCTCGGCCAATCTTTTCCTGAGATCGCCGCGGCGAGCAGGAGCATGCACAAGAGTCAAGGATTTGGGGTTGAAGTGCGACGGGGCGAGCGGAAGGAATATTTTCAGTTTCTCGATGGCGAACCGGTGCGCGAAGGGCAGGGAATTTTCAGCGACATCGACACGAGTTGGTCGCGCGTGGCGAATGGCGACGCACTCAGCAGCCAGATCGATCAGATAGTCAAGACCTTCGATGACTCGGCCCCATGGAAGTCGATCCCGGCACTGATCGAATTGCGCCGGAAACTGCGCAGTCTCGGCGATGACTTATGGGTCAAAGAGAAGCTCGCCGATCTCGACCAAACCATCGGCGCCTGTCTCGGATTGCATCTCGCCGCCGTCACTGACAAGGCGATGGCGCAACCGGGCGAAAAGCTTGGACTTCAAGTCGAGGCAATCAATCGCTCGCCGGTCGAAGTGAAGTTCATGTCGATGCAGATCGCGCAGGAGCCGCCGAAAACCGTCGGCCAGGCGCTTGCCCCTAACGAACTGTTAACCGAAAAGACAAGTGTCTCGTTGCCTAACGACCTTCCTTTTTCCGAGCCCTACTGGCTGCGCGAGCCGGGCACGATCGGCACCTATAAAGTTTCCGACCAGACGCTCATCGGGCGGCCCGAGAATCCGCCGCCCTTCTCGGTTCAGGCGACCTTTGAAATCGGCAGTCAAGAAATCACCTACGCGCTCGAGCCGCGCTTCCGTAAAGTTGATCGGGTGGCGGGCGAGGTAAGCGAGCCGCTCGTGATCGCGCCCGCTGCGTTCGTGCAATTGCCGCGGCCGGTTTTCGTCTTCGGCAGCGCGCAACCGAAAACGCTCAACGTGCGCGTCATCGCGGCATCGGATAAATTTCACGGTCAGGTTGCCTTGGAAGTTCCGCCAGGCTGGAAGGTCGAGCCCGCCTCTGCGCCCGTGGACCTTGAAAGCGCCGAGAATGAAACCACATGCACCTTTCGTCTCGCGCCGCCGGACATGGCGGGCGAGGGAACTTTGCGCGCCCTCTTTGTCTCTAAGGACGGACAACGCGCGCCTGCTTTCAGTCGTCAGCGCATCGACTATCCGCACATTGAGCCACAAACCCTGATCTCCTCCGCCGCAGCGAAGCTCGTTAGGGCGAAGATCGAAAACAAAGCGAGGCATATCGGCTACATCCCGGGCGCGGGCGACGCGGTCCCGGAAAGTCTGCGCGAGATCGGTTCCGAGGTAAAAATTCTTAGCGACGCAGAAGTGAAGGCGCCGAACCTCGCGCAATTCGACGCGGTCGTGCTCGGCGTGCGCGCCTACAACGTTCACCCCGATCGGATCAGCGCCTGGTATCCGGAGTTGCTCGCCTACGCGCAGCAGGGCGGGGTCGTGGTCGTGCAATATAACACCACGCCGGGACCCAAGCCTAACGAGCTGCCGCATCCGCTCCACGTCTCGCACGATCGCGTGACGGACGAGACCGCCCCGGTTCGCATCCTCGCGCCCGATCATCCGGTGATGAATTTCCCGAATAAAATCGGGCCGGAAGATTTCTCGGGCTGGGTGCAGGAACGCGGCCTCTATTTTCCCGACCAATGGGACCCGGCCTGGACGCCGATTCTTTCGAGTCACGACCCGAACGAGAAACCGCTCGAGGGCGGGCTGCTCGTGACGCGTGTCGGCAAAGGCTGGTTCGTTTACACCGGCTACTCCTGGTTCCGCGAGCTGCCCGCCGGCGTTCCCGGCGCCTACCGGATTTTTGCTAATCTGATTTCGTTGGGGAAGTCCGGGCAATCCGATCGCGCGCTCAGGTGATCGATTGACATTGGAGCATCAGAGCATCACCGTATCACATGCGCACAACCCTTTCTTTGGACGACGATGTCTTCGAGGCGGTGCAAAGTCTGGCTCGCTCGACGGGAAAAAACCTGGGGCAGGTGGTTTCACGCCTTATTCGCCAAGCCTTGCAGAGGCGAGCCGCCGCGACGCGCAAGAACGGCTTGCCTGTTTTCCAGGTTGATGCCGATGCGCCGATCATCCCGGGCGATCGTGCGCAAAAGCTGCTCGCGGAAGATCGCTTGTGAAGGTCGGATTGCTGGATACGAACGTGCTCGTCGCGCTCGTTTGGCCCAATCATCAATTTCATGCAGCCGCCCATCGCTGGTTTGGCGCGGAAGCAAGGCATGGATGGGCGACCTGTGCCCTCACCCAGCTCGGATTTGTCCGGCTTTCGTCCAATCCAGCTTTCACGCCGCGAGCAGTGCGCCCGTCGGACGCGGCCGCACTTCTGGCCGATCTTGTTCGCCACAAACAACATCGTTTCTGGCCCTCGCCAGAAGCCAGGACGCCGCGGTTTTTTTTGCAGGCGTTAGGCCACGAGCAGGTGAACGACGCCTATCTCGTTGCTCTTGCGCAGAAGCAAAAGGGCCGGCTCATTACCTTTGACACGAGAGTACCGGCGCACGCGACAGACGACGATTTAGTCACGGTCATTCGGGCCTGACAAACTGGAACAAGCTGACGCGTGACAGAGTCATCTCAGAAACGGGCCGGAAAACGAGATCGCGTCCCGCTCTTCGGTTTGTGGCGCAACGCTTATCTCGCGGTCGTCGCCATTTTCATCCTCGAGGTTGGCTTTTTCTTTTTCGTTAGTCGCTGGTTCTTGTGAGCGGCCTCGATTACGTCGTGCTTCTCGGCACGCTGCTCTTGATCGCGCTCTACGGTTGGTGGAAAACGCGCGCCGATCACGATCTCGGGCATTATCTCCAAGGCGACGCCAGCATTCGCTGGGGAACGATCGGGCTCTCGGTCATGGCGACGCAGGCAAGCGCAGTCACGTTCCTCTCCACTCCGGGGCAGGCTTACGAGAGCGGGATGAGTTTCCTGCAAAATTATTTCGGTCTGCCCTTCGCGCTCATCGTGGTCTGTGCGGTCTTTATCCCGATTTATCACCGGCTGCACGTCGTCACGGCCTACGAGTATCTCGGGCAACGTTTTGACCAGAAGACGCGATTGTTAGGCGCATTTCTCTTTCTCCTTCAGCGCGGGCTGGCGGCCGGGATCACGATCTACGCGCCCGCGATCATTCTCTCCGCACTCCTCGGCTGGCGCCTGGACCTGACGATCCTGCTCTCCGGACTTTTCGTTGTCGTCTACACCACCTCGGGCGGCACGATTGCCGTCAGTCACACCCAGAAATGGCAAATGGCCGTGATGCTCGCCGGGATGGCAGTGGCGTTCGGGATGATCATCAACCGCCTTCCGCCCGACGTTTCGTTTCTCGACGCGGTATCGCTCGCGGGCAAGATGGGGAAGCTGGATGCGGTCGATTTCTCGGTCGACCCGCATCGGCGCTACACGTTTTGGTCGGGCCTGCTCGGGGGGTTTTTCCTCGCGCTCTCCTATTTCGGAACCGACCAGTCGCAGGTCCAGCGTTACCTCGCGGGCGGCTCGCTCACCGCCGGCCGCTTCGGGCTGCTTTTCAACGCGATTCTGAAGGTGCCGATGCAGTTTTTCATTCTCTTCACTGGAGTGATGGTGTTCGTTTTCTATCAATTCGAAAAGCCGCCGCTCTTTTTCAATCGCCCGATCCTGGCCCGGGCCGAGCAGGGCGCGCACGGACCGCAGTTGGCCGCGCTCCAGGCCCGCTACGACTTGGCCTTCGCGGAACAAGCGGCCGCGGTTCATCGCCTGACGAAGGAACCGAAATCGCCGGCGGCTGGGGCATTCGTTAGGCAAACGCAGCAACACCTCGAAAGCATTCGCAGTGAGGTGAAGCAAACCCTGAAAGCGGCCGATCCAAAGCTGGAGACCAACGATGCCGACTACGTCTTTATCAGTTTCGTTTTGCGTTATCTGCCGCACGGGGTGATCGGCTTACTCATCGCGGTGATTTTTTGCGCAGCGATGTCCTCGAGCGCCTCCGAGCTAAACGCTCTCGGCTCGACCACGGTGGTGGACTTTTACCGGCCCCTCTTGCGCCCCGACGCATCCGAGGCGCATTACCTTTTCGTCTCCGAATTGTGCACCGCGCTCTGGGGCGGAGTCGCGATCTCCTTCGCCCTCTTTGCCAATCTGGTCGAAAACCTGATCCAGGCGATCAACATTCTCGGCTCGATTTTTTACGGAAGTATTCTTGGAATTTTTTTGGTCGCGTTTTTCCTGCGGTTCGTTAGGGGCTCGGCCGTTTTCTTCGCCGCGATCCTATCGCAGGCCTTCGTGCTGGTTTTGTTTTACAGCACGAAAATTGGCTATCTCTGGTACAATCTCATTGGTTGTGCCGCGGTTTGCCTGCTATCGGCGGTCCTCGAGAGAAGCGCCTTCTCGCGGAGATAACCTGTGGGCTTGCCGGTGATCTGTTTCGGACAACAACCCTGCGGGATTTTCCCGCGCCGCTTTCTCTTCTCAAAAATTCAGACCGCGCGCCGGCTGCAACATGAGATCGGCGGCGAGATCGTCTTTTTTTATCACGACAGCGATCACGATCCGCGCGAGACGATCACGATCCTGCGGGATCGCCGGAGCGGACGCGAGCACCGGATCAACTTCAAATTTGAAAACAAACTGCAACGGGAGTTCTCGCCGCTCTTTGCAAAACGGATCCTGCCCGGTTGGCAGGCGAGCGTCGCGCGGCAGTTGCCGAATCTCGTCGCGCGACATTGGGTCGACGAGTTCAAGGCCGTGCAAGCCGACACCGTGGCCGATTTTTGCCTGGAGATGTATCGGCGACTCGGTCTGCTCGACGGTGTCCGTGTGGAGCGCTCAGGCGACCCCGAGTTCCGACGCCGCGCCTGTGCGGTCGACGATTACTTTGTCGATGTGAAGCTCGAGGGCGAACTGGTGCGCGCGCGCGTGGGTCGCGACGCCTTCCTTTTGCACAAAGGCGGAGATTCCTTTATTCGGCTGCCGCTCCAGCCAATCGAAGCGGCGCAAATCAGTCCGACGCGGGATACGCGATTGCGTTGGATGCAGTCGGTTATCCACTGCACGCATTACGTCGCCGGCGCGAGCGAGATCAAATATCTGAACATGGGCGATGCGCCGGGCGTCCAATTCATCGCTCGCGACGAAATCGTCGAGTCCGATCGCGCCTATCTTCCCGATGTCTGATTCCAAGCTCACGATCCTGGCGATTGGCGCCCATCCCGATGACATCGAGTTTGGCTGCGGCGGCATCTTGCTCGCGGAAGCGGCCCGGGGAAGCGCGATCGCGCTCTGCATTTGCTCGCGCGGGGAAGCGGGCACGAACGGCTCG
This sequence comes from Chthoniobacterales bacterium, assembly GCA_025980625.1. GTDB lineage: Bacteria > Verrucomicrobiota > Verrucomicrobiia > Chthoniobacterales > UBA10450 > JAICXG01. The sequence continues at coordinate 3,588 of JAICXG010000079.1, read as the reverse complement.
CCGGAAGAACGTGAAGCGGAAGCGCAAAAGGCGGCGAAGCTGCTCAATGGCACAATCGACTTCCTTGAGCTTGGCGGTGATTGCCGGCTGGAAATTTCCGCCGCGAACCAACTTACGATCGCGCGCGTGATCAGAAAACTGCGGCCCGGAGTGCTGCTTTCGCCAACGTCCGCCGGCGACCAGCATCCCGATCATGTTGTCGTTAGTCAGCTATGTCGCAATGCAGCCCGACTGGCGCGCTACGGCGGTCTCGAAGATCTGCGCGATCTGCCAGCGCATGCGATCAAACATCATTTGGAATATGCGATTACACCCGGGGCGGAGCCGCCTAACGACGGGGCGAAGCTTTTGGTTGATCTTGGCGCGCACTTCGAACGCTGGGTGGAGTTGATGGAATGCCACGCCACGCAGCTCCGCACCCGTCGCTACGTCGAGCTGCAGACGGCCCGCGCCCGGCTCCTCGGCCTAACGACCGGAGTGGAATACGCCCAGGCGCTCTATCCAGTCGCTGATTTCCTGATCGGAGACCTGGCCGCCTTGCCTGCCTCAGTCCGTCTCTTCTGAAATGGCCGAGCGGTCACTCGACATCGGCATCACCTGCTATCCGCTCATTGGCGGGAGCGGCATTCTCGCGACGGCGCTCGGTTCGGAGCTGGCGCAGCGCGGGCACCGCGTCCACTTCTTCAGCTCGGCCTTGCCTGTGCGGCTCGATCTCACCCAGCCCGGTATCTCGTTTCACAAAGTGGTAGTGAACGAATACAGCCTTTTTACCTATCCCGACTACACCCTGCCGCTGGCCGTGCGGATGGCTGAAGTTGCCCAGGCCGAGCGGCTCGATCTCTTTCATGTCCACTACGCCGTGCCGCACGCGACCGCTGCCTACCTCGCGGTGCAGATGCTCGCGTCTTCCCGCGCGCATCGGCCGAAGATTATCACCACCTTGCACGGCACCGACACCACCTTACTCGGGCAGGACGCGGGTTATCGTCCGGCGATCGAACACGCGCTCGCGCACTCGGACGCGATCACGACGGTCTCGCAAAGTTTGCGCGGCGAAACGCTCGCCACCTTCGCAATCGAGCGCCCGGTGGAGGTGATCGAGAACTTCTTTGTCCCTTCGCCCCGCACGCGCACCCGTGAAGAAGTGCGGGCCGAGCTGGGGGTCGCGCCTAACGAGTTTCTCGCCGTCCACATTTCGAATGTTCGCCCACTGAAACGAATCGATCTCCTCCTGCGGAGTTTCGCCGCGGCCCGGAGCGCGCGTCCTTTGCGGCTCCTGGTCGTGGCCGGGAGTCCATTCGCGCCCTACGAATCGCTGCTCGATGAGCTGAGATTGCGCGAGCGCGTGATCGTGAAAGAAGGCGTACGCGAGGTAGAAGATTATCTCCTGGCGGCGGATGCGGGGCTTTATAGCTCTGAACACGAGAGCTTCGGGCTGAGCATTCTCGAGACTCTCTTCTATGGCAAACCGGTGGTGGCGTTCCAAGTCGGCGGCATTCCGGAGGTGGTGGTCGACGGCGAGTGCGGCTTGCTCCATCCGTTCGGCGATATCGAGGCGATGGCGCGATCACTATCCTTGCTCGCAGGTTCGCCGGCGCGAGCGCAGGCGCTGGGGGCAAACGGGCGGCGTCGGGCCGAGACGTATTTCACCGCGGAGCAGATCGTTCCCCGCTACGAAGCGCTCTATCGCCGGACGATTCGTTAGGCATCAGAGCTGGATCGGTCCTGCCGGTGCTTGCGGCATCGTTTGTGACCCGACAAACCAGTTACCGCTGCGCCGGCTCATGGTGATCACCCTGCGGGATGACTTATGCTCGTTAGGCAGGCAGCGCGAAAGAGATAGTTTCGTTCGCTGCGCGATGATTCGACCAGAATCTCCTGCCGTCAAATGTCAGTGAGCGGGCGGCGAAACGAATCGCCGCGATATCTTGCACCGCAGGTTTCTCCTCCTGCGGATCAAGCCGCGCGATTCGCCACTCTTCGTCTAGCTCCGGCGCGTCTTTGTTCTCCCGGCCGCGCAGGACGTAAATCGCGCCCTCGGCAAAGGTGTGACCACACACTTCTGCGCCGACATCGATCTGACCGAGAATCTTTCCACTATCATCCATTTGCAAAAGCAGTCCTTTATACCACTGGCTTAGATAAAGCTTTTCCCCATCAAAGCTAAGATATGAGCCAGTAAACTCCGGACAGGGAAACAGCTTGGTAAAGCCGTCAGTGACTGTGTAGCGATAGATATAGCGATCGTCATTCATTCCTTTGCCGATGGTGAGACGCCAACCGTCGTCAGTTGCGACGGCGGCCCAGACCACGCCTGGTGGGTCGATCTCCTCGACCATCTTCAGCCCCGGCAGTTCAAGCCTGTAGAAACTGCCGAGGTCGCGCGAACTCATCCAAAGCTGCCTGCCATCCCAGGCCAGGGCCTGCGGCGTCACCATCGGCGCAGGATGCCGCTCCAGGTTTCTCAGTTCATTCATCCTCAACTCTACAACGTCTCCGGCCACATCAAGGCAAGTTTGCCCTTTCTATTACCACCGGTTGGGACGAATTTTTGTTGCGAAAAACCGCGACGCTGGGAGAAAAAGCGGGATGCGTCCGGCTGCGGGTTTCGTTTTAGCGGTCTTTGCCCTAACGACGACCGCGACAGCCGCTGAAACAGCGCGCTACACGATCGAGCAGGCGATTAGTGTGGCCCGCAGCAACAATCCGGACATCGCGATCGCGCAGAAAAAAGTCGAGGCGGCGCGGGCCGGCCTGGTCGAGGCGCGCGCTGGTTATCTCCCCTCGGTCGTCTCGCGCGGGCGCTGGGCGCGGCGCGAACGCCAGGGCGAGACCAACCTCCGCCCCGAAGATTACAACGTGAACATTCGCATCGTCGAGTCACTCTACAGCGGCGGCGCCACTTCCAGCCAAAGCGCGATTGCGCAGCTCAAGCTGAAGAAAGCCGAAGCCGACTTGGAGGCGGTCGTGGCTCGCGTCACGATGGAGGTGCGGCTTGCTTTTAACGAACTTCTTCTCAACCGAGAGCGCATCGACGTGCATGAACAATCGGTCGACGTTTTGCAGCAGGAACTCAAAAGCCAGCGGGAGCGATTCAGTGCCGGCACGGTCGGTGAGTTGAACGTCCGCCGCGCTGAAGTTTCGCTGGCCAATGAACAGCCCGAGCTGATCCAGGCGCAGACCGATCTGCGGAATTCATTTCTGCAACTCAGCGCATTGTTAGGCGCGCCGCCCCGCGCTTCGGGCGAGCCGGCTTTCGACATCAGTGGCCAGCTCGTTTACGAGCCGCGGCGTCCCAACCTGACGGATTGCCTCGCCCACGCCAAGGCAATGCGCCCGGAGCTGCGATCCGCCGATGCGGACATCGCGATTGAGCAAGAACAGCTCCGGCTCGATCGCAGCGCGACCAAGCCGAAGTTCGACATCTTTAGCGGCTACGAAGTCTACAACGAGCGTGACCCGACGCTCGGGCGCGAGTTCAACCACGGCTATATCGTCGGCGTGAACGGTTCCTGGGCGCTCTTCGACGGCTTCGCTACTCGTGGCCGGGTGCAGGCGACGAAAGCGCGGCGGGAGGCGGCGATCCGG